>JABDAV010000015.1 GCA_013289015.1 Bacteroidota bacterium
GATCAATCAACCTTTGCATTGGGCCGGGAAAATATTGTGCGATAAGTGGAATTTTATCAAGCAATAAAAATGCAGCAATAACAACAAGCGCCATTGCTGATGATTCACTCAATTTTCTTGTAACTGCCAAAGTGTATATCGCGAAGAATACCGCAGTAACTGCTGTAGCAATGAATACATCATGCGATAACCACATAACGAGTACATAAAACACAACAGAGATCGCCATGTGTATAAAATCGCCACGCGAAAAAGAAAAGAGTACAATGAAAGTAAAGCAGCAAACCATTGCGGGACCAAGATCACCAAGAATCAAAAAACAAAAAATGGTTGAAAGAATTGCGAATAAAGCAAATGCAAAAAATTGGCTGCGCTTCGTCCATGTATTGTAAGATGAAATAAATTTTTCGTTTGTTGTAAAGAAGCCTGCAAGAAAAATTATGATCACAAATTTTACAATCTCACTTGGTTGAAAACCAAAGAGATTTACTTTAACACCGCTGCCTTCAGGACCGGTTCCAAATAATATCGTTAATATCAATAACCCTGTTGCAATAAATGCCCACGGCCATCCATTTTGCGCAAGCTTCATTTTATTAAAAACAAATAAGCGATACAGCTTTGAATCTGTTGTGAAGCGTTTCAGATCAAACAACAATAAAAGAATTATTCCGGCAATACCTGCAACAAAATATGAGAAAGTACTTTTTGCTAAAAACCAATCCCGCAAAGGATCCTGGAGGCTTAACAAGGTTATGAATGACAAGCCTGTAATGATCATCATTACAGGAAGAATTAACTGGTCTGCATTTTTAAACCAGATACTCATAATGATATGCAGCAAAATAAAACCTGCAATAAAGCCGGTTGAAATTATCCAGAACCATTGCATTACATCATCAGGCGTTCTTACAATAAATGCTTTTTCTTTTTTGAGTGAACTGAAATCTTTTGTTGAAAAAAGTTTTAACCTGTCTGTTGCACGATAAAAATTAAAACTTGCATCATGATCTAATTTTTCAACTCCCTGAGGAAGCCCAAAAGCATAATTGTATTGTAAAGGCAATAGCTGGTATGTTTTGTTATCAGGAAGATGTTTGAAATAAAAATTTCCCTGCGCATCCGTTTGCGCGTAGGCGGTTAACGATTGGAGTTGCCTGTTGTTTAATGAATCGACCGCATAGACTTTTTTTACAGTGCTGCTGTTTTGTTGCAGCAAACTATCTACTTCTTCAACATTGTTACTGTACAAACTATCCTGCGGTAGTATCAATTGCAAACGCACAATTGTATTAGCGACAGGCTTACCGGCTTCGCTTATCAAACCACTTATATTATGAGCGCCCATCTGCAGATCATTTATCGATGCAACTACACCCGGATTTTTTTGTTGCAGCAACAATGTTGAAGTATCATCGCTTGTTATACCTAAAGCGATTCTTTCGGCAGCAACTCTTTTCTTAAATGATTCACCGCCCAGTTGCAAAGCAGTTTCTGCATTTATACTGTATTGTTTTTTATTAAGATCGCCGATATTATCCATTGCAGCACTGTCTGATAATCTTGCTTTTTCAAATGTTGAACTGATAAGATCAATATCTTTTTCATCACGGAAATAACGGCCTTTCTGTAACAGGAGGTTCATGTTTTGTTCAGGATACTGACCGTTTAAATTGATCATAGTGCCATTCTTTAAACGTGCTGGCACTTCTGTAAAATCAGCATTCAACACCAGGTACATTTTATAAAAAAGCACACCCATTACAATGCTGATGAGCAGCAAAAAAATTCTTTCTGTATTTCTGTTTACTTTATTAATTGCTGCACTCATTGTAAGCGAATAATAGTTTTTGCTGAATCAATTCTTAGTAATGCACTGTCTGATATATCTGTTGAAATACTTTGATCGTTGGGTAACGGTACGTTATATAAAACCGGGACCAGGCAATTTTTAAAGCGCACATTCTTTAGATAAACTTTTTTATTGCGCGCAACAAAAGCCGTAGTGAAGTCTTCAAATGTTATACTATCCAACAAAATGTATTTACACCCGGGGAAAAAAATAAATGCTGCACCGTTATATACTGAATCGGCCGTTAACGTGCAACCATTTCCATGTATGATCAATGTGTCTGATTTGATCAGCAATGAATCATTCACTATAACATTTTTATTATAGCCGAAAATATTTTTAAGCGACACAGTTTTTGAAGTTGTATACCTGATACTGTCTGATAAAAGTCTTACTGCATCATTTCTTACAACGGGCAATGGATCAGCAATAATTTCTTTTGGATTTCTGTCTTTCGTATAATCATTATAAACAAACCAGGCAACAGCACATAACAACAAAAAACAAAGCACAGCAAGAAAACGTGTTCCTGCGCCGCCATTATGTTTTACTTCTGCTTTATTGTTTGCGTTTATTTTTTTTTCTTCAATAATTCCGTTTTGTGGTTCGATATTTTTTAAAGAAGCAGGTTTTGTTGCTTCCTGTTGTAAAGGAGGTTTATCGTTGTGTATCAACACAGCTGTTATGTTATCTTTTCCACCTGCAAGATTAGCTGCATCAATCAATGCATTTGATTTTTCTTTTAAGTTATGCGGAGAATTTAAAATACCTGCAATGGTGCGGCTGTTCAGCATATCTGATAAACCATCGCTGCATAATAACAAAGTGTCGCCCGGTAAAAAAGGAGATTCGCCGGTTTCAATATAATCGTCTTCCAGAATTTTTTCTTCATCAAAACCCAGGGCCTTATTGATTTCATTGCGTCTCGGGTGATTCATGGCAGCTTCTTCCGTAAGCCTTCCGTTTTCTTCTAAAAATCCAACAAAAGAATGATCATGCGAAACCTTTATCAATGAATTATCACGAAACAAATAAAGCCTCGTATCACCAACATGTGCATAATAAAACTGGTTATTATTAATGTCTGCCAGCGCAAGCGTAACAACACAGGCCATCTGCATGTGCTCACCGGTCTTTTGCTTCTTCTCAAATATTTTTTTGTTGGCTTCTGTCAAAGCAGCTTTCAGGATATGAAGATTTTCTACCGAAGATTTTTTAATCGTATTTAAAATTGCGTTGCGTGTAATTGCTGCAGCTATCTCGCCGCCTTCATATCCGCCAACACCATCGATCACACAGCCAATTATGTATTTGCCTCCGGATACTTGTTGCGCAATAAAATTATCTTCATTGTTATCGCGCATTTTTCCGGCATCAGTTAAGCCATAAAAATTATCAGCCATTTTTTCTGTGCGTTTTTTTTACATCACGAAAGTTGGCTGCGAGCAACAGCAAACAAACAACAAACAGCGATGATGAAAGAATGATATCCAGCATATACAATGTTGTTACGATTTAAAAATGTTTACACCCACAATACCGTTCAGCACAATGCGTGAATTAACAGGAAGCGGTATCCAGACAGGATCATTGATATTGCTTGCCATTACTTCATTTTCATTTACCAAAGTTTTTTCACCAAAAGATGCGAGGTAAAATTTATTATCATCATTATTAAACTTTACGCGCAGGTGCGGCGTGTTTACCCAATCTGAGGGAATGCGAAATACATCGGGATCGTTTTTGGAAGCATCTTTACCCGAGACAAAAATATCCTGCTCACGCATGTAATATTCTATTTTTTTACCGGCGAACTCTTTATCGGGCACAATTGTTTCAAATCGTGCAAGCAGCTTTGGCTCATTATTATTAATAGATTTTGAATGCATTGAAAAAGATGGATTGTATGCGATCTCATAATAACCATCGCTGTAAAAAATAAAACCATCAAGCAGTTCAGGATTAACATCAAATGTTTCTGCAAGGCCGGTCTGGCGCGGAATAAAAGTGATACGTACATTTTCTTTTTTCTGATGAACGGTTCCGGGCATTAATTTCCCAATCACACTTTTATCGCCGCGCATGTATTCAGGATGTGCCGCAAAACGAAACACCCATTTGTTGGATGAAGGTGCAACTGTTTTGCCCTGTTGCTGATATTGATCGAGTATTTTATAAAATTGCTTTATACATTCCTGCACGATCAAACCGAAAATGCCTTTTTTATTTTGAGTAAAATGATTGTAATCTTCCTCGTTAAAGCAAACAATATATTCATGATAAAAAACAAGGCGGTTGGCAAACGACAATTCTTTAATTGACTCTTCAAATTTCTGAATGATATATTTATAAATATCATCAGAAGTAAGCGGAGAAATTTGTTTAATATCATAATCGGCTTCACGTTTTAAAAACCATTCATGAAAGCCCATGCGTTGCCAGAAAGAAGTTTTTGTTTTCATGTGTAATAATTATGAATGTTTTTTACCGAAAAGCCTTTGAAAAAAACCTGCCTTCTTTGCAGGTTGTTTACTGTTATTTGTTGATGCAGCTTTAATTTTTTTTATTTTACGATCTGCAACTTCATCCTGGTTTACAACAACTGTATCTGCATCAACAATGTTTATTATATGCCCGTTATATTGCTTTAAATGTTCTTCATTACTATCCCAGATTGCATGTGTATTGCTGTAAAGAATTTGTTTGTTACCTAATGTTGCAGGTTCAGCGTTAGTACGGGAATAAACAGAATCCCATGTTTTGCAGCTATCCAAAGAAAAAAAGTATTTGCTGCCGGCAACATCAAAATATACATTGAGCTGAGGATAATAAAAGAATTCAAACTTTTTTTGGGCGATCGTATTGCATGATGAAAAAATTACACCGACCGTTATCAGAATAAAAAATAATAAACCAAACAATTTCATGTGTGAGGTTTAACTCAAAGATTATTCCAGATAAACGAAAATTATAAGAATTACTTATGTAGAGAAAGAAGAATAACTGTTAGAAGAAATTTAATTTATGCAATTACTACAACAAAGCAGCATCAGCGGATGAGTACAAAAGTTCCTTTTTTAAAGTAAGGGTTGTTATTGTAATCAATAGTTTGTATAACATAAATATATGTTCCGCCTGGTTGGCTGGTTCCGTTAAAATTTCCATCCCAACCTTTATCCGGCGTTGCGGTTTTAAATAAAAGTTGTCCCCAACGATTATATACATTTAAATATTGAAACTGTTTCATACCTGCAACAATTGGTTTAAATACATCATTCAAACCGTCTCCATTTGGTGTAAATGCAGTTGGGATGAATACCTCAGGTTTAGTTTCAAATATATATATCTTAATGCTATCTATGTTGAAACAACCCTCAGGCGTACTTACTTTCACGTGATACGTTATTGTATCAGGAAGCCCTGTAAAAACAGCTAATGGGTTTGCCACAGTCGGATCGCTCAAATAAGTTGAAGGTGTCCATAAATAATCTGTTCCACCGGTTGCATTTAATTGAACCGGTTGTGACCTTACGACGATTGTATCGTTACCTGCAAAAGCAATCACCTTTGGCACTACTTTTACTAAAACAGAGTCGTAGGAAGACTTGGGGCAGCCTATTGTATCAGTAACCTTTAATGTATACGTTATTGTGGCTGTTGGTCCAACAATAGGAGATAAACTGCTTGGATTTACCATCGAGTTTACCGGAGCCCATGAAAAACCACTACCTGTTATACTGGCATTTAATTGTGTTGTTTTTCCATAACAGATCACTGCATCAGAACCTGCATTTGCATAAGGATAAGGAACTACCTTAATTGCTCTTGCAGCTTTCGCAAAGCACTTTCCTATAGATGCTGTTAAGTTATAAGTTGTATTAGTTAATGGAGCCGCCTTTGGATTCATTGACTTTGCATTACTTAATCCCGCCGAAGGCGACCATGAAAAATACAAAGCATTAGTTGAAGGTTTTAATTGAATACTATCTGTTTGACAAATTGTTGTATCGCCAGGTAAACTAAGTGCAACATGATCGACAACATTTACTGTAACAGTATCTTTTGCGGGGCAACCCTTGCTATCGGTAGCGGTAACATCATATAATGTTGTTGTTTGCGGATACACTAAAGGAAAAGCTGAATTTGAATTAATGATATTATGTACAGGGGACCAACTAAATGTAACACCTGTATTAGGAGAAAATGCATTCAATTTTAATGTATCTGTTGTACATATCAATGTGTCTTTAAACTGAAGTCCTAATTGCGGACCTGCTAAGACTTCAACATTTTTTGTTACTGTGTCTGTACAACCTTTTGTGCTGGTTGAAATAAGTTGGACAGGATATAAAAGCGGAACGGTATATGTATGCCTGGGGTTTTGAGTTGAGTCTAAGACGTAAGTATCACCTAAATTCCATACCCATGAATTAACTGTACCATACTTTGCTGTAGTAAGATCTTTAAAATTATATTCCTGGCTGGTACAATTCCCTGTATAAGAAAAATCCGCTTTAAAGCCGGGATAAATTTTCACTTGCGTTTTAGCCGAGTCCTGACATCCTGCAGTGTTTCTTACATTTAAAGTAACATTATACAAGCCTGTATCAGGGTAAGTGTATGTTGGATGCACAAAATTTGATGTATCATCATTACTCTTTGCTATACCGAAATCCCAATGGTAAATCATGTTAGAATTATCCCGGTAATTATTCGAAAAAGTAAAGTTGTAACTGTCGCAGGTTATGTAAGATGGATTTAACTCAGATGCAACCAACGAACATTCGTTCACATCAATATGCAATTCTTTTCTTGTATCTGCAATATGAATGCCATTTCTAAATTCTGCGACACAAACTGCAACTACATAAGTTCCGACCTGGTTAGGAGATCTTCCTGAAATAATTCCGGTTTTTGAATCAATAGTAACCAATGGCCCAAGTGGCTGGAAGCCTGTATATGGTGTTACATAAGGAACCGGCGTATATGGCGGCGGCGGCGGATCAAATACCAATGGCGATGCTGCGGTGCCACCACTTAAACCACTACATATTGTATACGAAAGTGAATCACCATCAATATCAGTTGCAGAAAAATCAAATGAAAAAGGTGAGTTGTAACATATAGCAATCATATCATTAAACCCAAAAACCGGACTGTTATCATTTTCACTGCTTCCACCAGGTATAGTTACCGTGTATGTAATTCCAACATTGTGAGAATAGTAAAGATTTACTATTCCTTTAATGCGGCAACATCGCTGAAAAGTAATTATATATCCACTACTATTTTTTGGAACAGAAATATCTGTATTATATTCAGCAACAAGATAACAAACTTTTGGCGGATCATTTAAGCATGGTCCAAAGTCGCTTTTTGTTTCTGATGTTACTTTGGTTAGTGCAATATCTCTCTTAATTAGTTCTTGTAAAGTACCAACGTCATGAACACTTAAATAAACATCATCATCAACTTTTTCTGGCTCACTGCAATCTGAGTATTGATAAAAAGTTATGTGGTATTGGGCGTTGTTGCCGCTTTCTCCTGTATAAGTGTACTTTATCCATCCACCTTTCAAGTGATCTGCATAAACATGATTTGAACATAACAGAAGTATAAATAAAAATAACGCTAAAGTCAAGTATTTATCCGGGTATATCATCAGGTCCTTAATTCTGCTCTTAATATTTTTTCATTGTTACTGGATATATTGAATGCAATGTAAGAAGTATCAAAAAAACTATGAAGCAATGTTAAAATATAAACAGTAATTTATTTAAGCATCAGCGGATGAGTACAAAAGTTCCTTTTTTTGAATAAGAGTTATTATTATAATCTACTGCTTCAATTACATATACATAAGTGCCACTCGCTTGTTTCGATCCGTTGTAAGTGCCATCCCAGCCTTTATCGGGAGTGCTTGTACTAAACATAAGTTGCCCCCAGCGGTTATAAACCCTGAAATACAGGAATTGTTTCATGCCGGCTACAGTCGGCCGGAAAATATCGTTTAAACCATCCCCGTTTGGGGTAAATGCAGATGGAATCAGTACTCCAGGTTGCGTATTGAATATGTAAATCTTTATGCTGTCATTACCATAACAACCTTCGGGAGTACTCACCCTTACATTATAAGAAACCGTATCAGGGCCGTCATTAAAAACAGCAACAGGATTTGCAATGAAGGGGCTGGATAAATTGCTTGAAGGTGTCCATTTATAATTGGTGCCTCCTGTAGCATTTAACTGTAAAGGTTGCGATCTTACTATTGTTGTATCATTTCCTGCAAAGGCAATAACTTTTGGTATAACTGTTACCAAAACGGAATCGTAGGAAGGCTTGGGGCAACCTACAGTATCATACACCTGCAATGCATATTTTGTAGTAGTTGCGGGTCCAACAACCGGTGACAAACTATTGGGATCTACAATAGAATTGGTAGGGCTCCACGAAAAACTGCTGCCTGCTATGGCAGCATTTAGCTGTGTGGTTTTTCCATAGCAGATCGCTACATCAGCGCCTGCACTGGCAGCCGGGTAAGGAACAACCCTTACTGTTGTTGCATCTTTTGCAACACATTTGCCTACAGATGCTGTTAATACATAAGTGGTGTTTAACAAAGGTGCAGCCAAAGGAGAAGCTATAGTGCTGCGGCTTAAACCCGCCGGGGGTGACCATGAAAAATACAATGCGTTGGTAGATGGAGATAACTGTATGCTATCGGTTTTACAAATGGTTGTATCAGAAGGCATACTCAGATCGACCTTATCAATAACATTTACCCTTACCGAATCATTTGCTACACAACCTTTGTAGCGCACCGTTATGTTATACGTAGTAGATTGTTTTGGGTATACAAGCGGCCTGCTGTCGCTTGTATCAGAAATATCATAAGCCGGTGTCCATTTAAATACCGCACCATTTGTTGTTGTTGAAGAATTTAGTTGCAACGTATCAATACTGCAGATAAGTGTATCAACGAAACGTAAATTGAGGTTAGGTCCGTTATCAACCTGTAAAAGTTGTGTTGCAGTATCAATACATCCTTTTGAGCTCGTTGCAATTAATGTTATTGTTTTCTGGCCCGTATCCAGGTAGGTATAAACAGGGTCTTTTGCCGTATCGCTTAAATTATCATTATCACCAAAAAACCATTGCCATGAATTTACATATCCATATTTTGCAGTGGTAAGGTCTGTGAAATTATACGGATTTGTAATACAGCTTCCATCAATAGAAAAATCAGCTTTAAATCCAGGAAAAATCTTCACTTGTGTTTTGGCAGAGTCTTCGCAACCTAAGCCGTTCTTTGCTTTTAATTTCACATTATAAACACCTGTATCCGGATAAGTAAATGACGGATTTGCCTGCGATGATGTATCAGAAGTTATCGAGGTTACGCCAAAATCCCACGAATATTGAAAATCGGGCCTGAAAGCTCTGTTCACGAAGTTAAAACTGTAGCTATCACAGCTAATGTAAGCAGAATCAAGATCAGCGCCTCCCAATTGGCAATTAGATACATCAATATGCAGTTCTTTCCGTGTGTGACCGATGTACACTCCCTGTCTGAATTCATCTACGCAAACCGCCACCACATACGTACCCGTTTCCTGTGGGGCGAACCCGGTAATCATTCCTGTTGATGGGTTTATAGTTACACTTGCTCCCATTGGGCTTGAACCCGAAAATCCTCCTATATAAGGGACTGATGGATATGGCGGGGCAGCCGGATTTTCTACAACCGGATCTAATTCTGAACCTCCGGTTAAACCAGTGCAAAACGTATATGTTAATGAGTCTCCATCAATATCCTTCGCGGAAAAATCAAACGCAAAATAAGATCCATAGCAAATTGCAACAGTATCATTAGATTTAAAAACAGGGCTGTTGTCGTTAATGTTACTGCCACCGGGAATTGTTATGGTATAAGTTAAGCCTGTAGAATTTGAATTGGGCACATTGGCAATACCTGCAATACGGCAACAACGTTGAACAGCAAGTGTGTACCCGTTTTGGTTTTTAGGCACGGTAATCTCTGCTGTATATTCTGCAACGAGATAACACACATACGGCGGATTAGTAAAGCAAGGTCCGAAATCGCTTTTTTGTTCCGTGGTCAAACTTGTTTTGGCTATATAATTCGAAGAGCCGATTTCTGCAGATGTAACAGCATCAAATACTGAAAGCCATATTCCCGGGTCAACTTTATCCGGCTGACGGCAATCTGAATATTGATAAAATGAAACCCTGTATTGTACATCATTACCTGATGTGCCGAGATATGTATATTTTATCCAGCCTCCTTTAAGATGATTAGCATATACATGCTGTGCTGAGAGGAGAAACACCAGTATCAATAGCTGAGGGTAGAGTATAAGCTTATTCAATCTCATTTACAAATTGCTTCAATATCCTGTTTAACTTTTCCGGCGCTTCCAACATACTCATGTGGCCGGTGTCTTCGATGATGTGAATGTAAGAAACTTCGGGCAGACGCACCTGCTTAAGCAAATCTTTTAAGGGTGCTGCAACATCTTCGGTTCCTACCACAAACAAAACCGGTATACTGCTTTTTTCGAGCACATCTGTTTTATCGTTCCTGTTCATCATTGCATAATAATATTCCTGCAGGTTTTCTGTTTTAAAATCTTTCCCTTCTTCGATCAGTTCATCAATCACCGGCTGGTTTTTTTGCTTAAATACACCGGAAAACAAATTAGGTGTTGTTGTTTTTATAAAGGCATAACCACCGTAAGATTGCATAATCTCAATTCCGCGCAAACGATTTTGTTTTTTTTCTTCACTATCTGCAAATGCAGTTGAATTCACCAATCCGAATGCTTTTAATTTTTCCGGATATTTTTCCGCGAAAGATAAAGTAATATATCCGCCCATGCTATGGCCTAACAATATGCAATGCTCAATTTTTTCATTTATTAATATTGAATTAATACTTTCTGCAAGCGCTTCTACTGTTAAATGTTCATCGCCGCTATCGAACAATGCTGATTCGCCTGAACCGGGAATATCAGGAATGATAAGTTTGAATGAACCACGTAAACTCTCTGCCTGGTTTTTCCATACAGTATTCGTTTCGGCAAAACCATGCAACAATATTAAAGAGCTGCCTTCTCCATATACAAAATAAACAAGTGGCTTGTTTTTATATTGAATGTTTTTTTTCATTAAGCGGGCTGCCCCTGTATTTGTTTGAAAGAATTACATAACGGTTTAATAACAAAATTACAACAGGCAGTAAGGCTATATTCATTTGCTGAGGCAACCAGAACCATGCTGCCAGCAGTAATGCTGTAATAACGGCAGCAATAAAAAAATAGTTGCTTAACCAGGCTGGTTTTTTTATAAGTGCAAAAGCTGCAGGAAGGTTAAATGGCAACGCCCATGCAAGATTAAAATTATTCTCGCAAACCGTATGATCGGTTGCGAACCACATGAACAATATTAATATTCCGATCAATCCTGTTACATAAAATAATAAAGAATCAAGAATGCTTGTGAACGTTTGTGCCCAATTCGCCTTTACTCTTGATATAAAAAAAACTGCTATTGCAATTATTGCAAGCACTATAAAAGGAACGAATCCTCCCGATGCATTTTGTTTTGCTTTACCATCAAACAAAACAGTTGCTTTACCAGCTAACAGCCTATCCTGTTGCTTCGCATCAGCGAGGCCTTTCATAAAAAATTCAGGCATGAACATCGCTTCATCATTAGACACGGTGCGATCTATGCGGCTTCCCAATAAAATATCCATTCCCAATTCAATCCAGGGTTCTTCTCCGCGATCAAGATAATAGTGAATGAGATCTCTTGAAGTTGTTTTATCAGGAACAACTTTGTTTGTGATAAATGCTCCGGGAATATTTTCAAGCACAATATTTTTTACTCTTGTTGTACAGTTATCCAGCAAAAAATCATATTTATAAAAACGGTTATCGCCCTGCATGTTATAATTTATAGCAGAAATGATCTTTTGTCTTGCAGTACTATCGATATTTAACACCTGTTCATACACATTGCGTTTATCTTCAATATACTCCTGCATAAAATCAGGATAATAATCGGCAGAAGAATAATACAACAATTTGCCTCTTAAAAATTTCAGGTAAAAGTATGACTGATCAAAGGTAAAGCCGCCCCAGTTAAACACAACATCCAGATGAGCAGTGCTGTCAATAACGCGTATAGCTGTATGACCAAACAATGAATACAACTCCTCTCCCGGGCCGCATGTAATCACACTTATGCGTGTGTGCGCACTATTAATTTGCGCATTTAAAGAGGCAGAAAAAATTAAACTCAGTATGCAGGAAAAAAATCTTTTCATCAAGTGACAGTTATAAGAAATATGATTCTTTGTTTAAAATCTTTAAATGATTGGAATGGCATCGGCAGTTCCATAACGCTCATTCTTAATTATGTTCTCCATTGTCCATCCTTTATTTTGTTCTGATAGAGGACGTGTTGTTTTTCCATCTTCTTTAAACGCAACAGCACAACTTACAGGATAAGTTCCATCTGTGTGAACAAACATTTCAATGCTTTCGCCAAATTCTGAAATCAATAATGCCTTCAACGCATCAACCTCATCATGTGCTTCCAGTACATTCAAATAAAAAGGAACGGTAAGATGGCAATCAATATGCAATACACTGCCGTATTTTATAATACGGAGATTATGTATGTCGATCCAGTTCGGGCGTTTATTTTCATTCAACAATTTCACCATTCTCTCAATCAATTTTATATCGGCTTCATCCATAATACCGGCAAGCGATTTACGGATGATGCTATAACCATTCCATATTATAATGACAGAAAGAACGCAGGCAGTTATCTTATCAAGCCAGTAAAAATGTGTGAAGAAAATAATAAGCAGTGCAGCAATAATTGCAAGCGTTGAATAAGTGTCGATAACCAAGTGTTTGCCGCTTGATTCCAATGCAAGAGAATTGTTTTTCTTTCCTATGTTTAAGCAAATCAATCCTGCTATAAAATTTACGATTGCTGTTGAAGCGATCAGCCATATACCTGTATCTAATTTTTCAATAGGTTTATTGTGAATAAGATTGGCTATTGCTTCATACAATATCAACAATCCTGATGCTACAATCAAACCACCTTCGGCAGCAGCAGAAATAAATTCAGCTTTACCATGGCCATAAGGATGTTCTGTATCTTTTGGTTTGGCTGCAACGTATAAACTATACAGGCCAATAAAGCCCGCAATAACATTTACAATACTTTCAAGTGCGTCTGAAAGAATTGCAAGCGAATTGGTGTAGTAATAAGCAATAATTTTTACAGAAAAAAGTATTACTGATAAAGCTGTAATCCACTTTTGAACGCGTAAGTTTTGTTGTGCTGTTTGCAATTAAAAATAATTAAGCATTTAAACATTTGCTTCAAACCGTTGTTGAATAAAATTCCAGTTTACAATATTCCACCATGCAGTTATATAATCGGGGCGCTTATTTTGATACTTTAAGTAATAAGCATGTTCCCACACATCAATACCCATAACCGGAAAGCCTTTCAGGTCACTTATATCCATCAAAGGATTATCCTGGTTTGGTGTTGAACCGATCACCAGCTTTTTATCATTTGTATAAACCAGCCATGCCCAGCCGCTGCCAAAACGGGTTTTGGCAGCATCATTGAATTGTGTTTTAAAAGCATCAAATGAATTGAAGTCTCTTGTGATCAAATCCGAAAACTTTGCTGCCGGTGCAGTGGCTGAAGACTGAGGCGCCATAATTTTCCAGAATAACTCATGATTATAATGGCCGCCTGCATTGTTGCGCATCTTTGTTGAATATTTTGATATGGATGCAAGCACCATTTCAAGCGGTGTTGTTTGTGTATTTATATTTTCTGCTGTGCAGGCTTCACCTAAATTTTTTGCATATGCAGCGGCATGTTTGGTATAATGAATTTCCATCGTCATTGCATTTACCGAAGGTTCAAGCGCATTATAATTATATGCCAAAGGCATTTGTGTATAAGGCGTACTTTTCTTCTGCCCATTATAACCGGCGAATTTTATATTTTCTGCAAATGATGGTAAAGCTGCGGCTGAAATGCCTGCAGCCAATGTTGCTTTTGCGCTTGTTTTTATAAAGCTTCTGCGGCTTTCATTATTTACATTTTTCATACAAGGTTTTATTGATTGCTTCAAAATTAACCTGATTCAGTGTTTGCATCTGTTGATTTATTGCGAAAACCAGCAATAGATTTTAATTGCTTAAACGTTCTGAAATAAAATTCTTTATTAAACAATTGAGAATCTCTCATTGCCTTTGAAGTCAGAAAAAAACCTATGGGCACTAATACGAAAGTAGAAAGCCACATACCTGCAAATGGAGTAGACAAGCCTTGTCTTGCAAATTTTTCTCCAAACGTGTCAAGCAAATGAAATATCACGAAGAATACAACTGCAAAAACCAACGGCGAACCCAGGCCACCTTTGCGAATGATAGAACCAAGCGGAGCGCCGATCATAAAAAGTACAAGGCATGCAAAAGACAAACTGAATTTACGGTGCCATTCAATATCATTTTTTCGCAGGTTATCTTCTATAGTGCCTGACTCGTTTGCAGCAAGGTCAATAAAACTTTTTACAGAATTTAAGTTGGTTAAAGAGCGCTCGTAATTGGAAAGCATTTCTGCATCGGGAATAATATCATATATAGAAGGGGAATCGTTTGCTGTAATGTTGGTAAAACTTTCTATAGAATTTAAGTTGCTTATAAAGTGTTTGTTGTTAGAAAGTATTTCAGGATCGGGAATAATATCAAATATTGTTTTGTGAGGCTTTTTCTTCAATGTATCCGGTATTGCCCAGGTGCTGTCTTTATACTTATAAAAATAAAGCAATGGCTGAAGCTGGGATTGCAAGCGTGTTCTATTGGCAACCTTTAAACTGTTGATCGAATCAATGGAAAGATTCAGCTGGTGAACTGTAAGCATTTTAGGATCCCATCTAAACAAACTGTCTTGTGTACGGCTCATCTGGAAACCGCTTAGGTCCATATCTTTTTTATACTCTTTGAATCCAAGCCTTATGAAATCAGAATTGGCGCCTGAAGAATAACGGTTACCATTTTCCTGGTAATTCCATCCATCTCTCAATGTAAATTCAAGAAAGCGTTTATCGGGCGTAACTTTCATTACGCCGCTTTTCGCAACTAAAAAATTATCCTGTGGCCCAAAAGTCTTTTCATAAATCACAACATTGCGAATGGTGCTGTCATCTTTTTCTTTTTTACCCACCTTAATTACATAGCCTTCTATCTTATCATAAAAAACACCTTCTTTTATATCCAATGCAGGCTTTGTAACAATGATATCATATTTTAATGCATTCAGTTTAAGATTGGCAACGGGTATGATATTGTTTGCGAATAAAAAAGCAAGCCCGCTTATAAAAACAGCAACTATGAGCAAGGGCATCATAAACCGGATCAGCGGAATACCTGCGGATTTTATTGCTACTAATTCAAAGCTTTCACCAAGATTACCAAAAGTCATTATTGATGATAACAAAAGCGACAATGGCAATGCAAGCGGAATTGCGGTTGCAGCAACATAACCAATAAGTTTCAAGATAGTAATTACATCAAGGCCTTTTCCAACAAGGTCATCAATATACAACCAGAAAAACTGCATCACCAATACGAAAAGCGAAATAAGAAATGTGGCAATGAAAGGGCCAACAAAGGCTTTGATGATAAGTTTATCAAGTTTTTTAATCACTTTGCGGTTGCTTAAGCGGAAATTTATGAGTGGTACAAATGTAGAGCTTTCAAAAAATGAATCGGAACTTGTTACAAACAGCGAATTTATTTTAACAAAGAATAGAATTATAGAAAAGGTGTACAATTTGTTTGGCGATCTTATAGGCAATTATCAAACAATGTTGTATGAATATATAACCACATTGCCTGCTGAAGTTTTTTCTGTATCGCCCAAAATATATAAAGGTGAAAATTATTTAGGATTGCCTTATGTAATGATGGATTACCCGAGAGTGTTCTTGAGGAATGATGTTTTAGCTGTAAGAAGCTTTTTCTGGTGGGGAAATTTTTTCAGTATCACATTACATTTATCCGGTAAATTTTTAACTGAGCATAAGAATAATATTTTGTGCGGACTAAAAAATAAAAATGCTGCAGACCTATTTGTTTGCATTCATGATGAGCAATGGGATCATCATTTTGAAATAACAAATTATAAATCTTTAAACGATATTAATATTGAAGAGACTTTGCAAAAACCTTTTTTAAAAATCGCTAAAAAACTTTCTTTAACTGATTGGGGAAAGTCTTTTAATTTTTTTGAAAGCAGTTGTGCAGCTCTTCTGAAGTTACTGGCAGCAAGCTAATTGCCGAGACGATGAAAGAGTTCTTTAACCTGGTATTCCCAAAGTTGTGTTTGGTCTTTTATTTCGTTCTTTTCAGCAAAGTCTTTTATAACAAGAATCGTTTGGTTGGTGATCTCTGTTTTTTCGATCTTGAATTCAAAATATTCGTCTTTGGGCGCAGTCTGCCAATGAAAGCGGATAAATTTATCCAGTTCAGAATCCATTACTTCTGCTTTTTCAACAGATCCATTCCATGAAAAAATAAAAACATTATCCCTTTCATCAACTTTATCAGCGAACCATTCCCCTAATCCCGCAGGAGTAGAAAGAAATCCGTATAAAATAGCTGGCGAGCATCTTACGGGGTATTCGAGCGTAAACATTTGTTTTTTAGGCATCCTTTCAACTTTATCTGTTTTTCACAGGTTGCAATAATATTAAATTAATCTCACCACAAAAATTTTTTTAGTAACTCTTTATTTTCCCTTAAATCATGACTTGAAGGCATATTTAAGCATTCCATATTTTCCAATTTTCTTCTGCCTGAATTACAAGCATTTCGTAACCATTTTGAATAATGCAACCTCTTTCTTTTCCATATTGTAAAAACCTTGTTAGCGGCGGGTTATAAACAAGATCAAAAAGATAATGCGAGGTATTTAAAAGATCATATGATAATTGCGGCGCTTCTGTAATATCCGGGTAAGTGCCTAATGGTGTGCAATTAATGATTATGGTATATTCTTTTAAAATAGCCGGCGTAATATCATCGTAGCTGATAGTTTTTCCGGAAGCATTTCTTGAAACGTTCAAATATTGAATGCCAAGTTTATCAAGCACAAATTTTACAGCAGCAGCAGCACCGCCTGTTCCCAATAACAATGCTTTTGTATGATGCGCTTTAAGATTTTTTACAAATGATCTTTCAAACCCAACCACATCTGTATTGTAACCGGCTTTTTTACCGTTCGTTATTTTAATACAATTGCACGCTGCTATTGTGTTTACTACATCATCAGTTTTATCAACATATTTAATAACTGATTTTTTATATGGTATTGTTACTGCTAATCCTTTCAAAAAAGAATGTTCTGCAAATAGTTGTTCAACGTCTTCGATGTGGGGAATAGAGAAATTTAAAAACCTGGCATCATCAATATTTTCTTTCAGAAATTTTTCTGTAAAATATTTTTGAGAAAATGAATGAGAAAGCGGAAATCCTATTAAACCGTATTCCAGCATTGGTTATTCTTTATTAAGAAATAAATGAAAGCTGTCGCCTCTTAATCCAATGCGCATCGCTTCTAAAGGAATGACTTCTGTGGGTGCGATGTTGCCAAGATTTACATTGCAGCCAAGTAATTCAAGAAAATATAATTGCTGTGCTTTCTGAGGCGCTTCCCATATTATTTTTTCAGGTGGAATCTGGGTTAATATTTCCTGCACCAATCCCTGCCTTACTTCACCTGACCCCCTGTACAATCCAACGTTGCCGGCTTCGCGTGCTTCTGCAATCACATATGATGAGCCCGCATTGAGTTCTGCTCTCATCAGTTCGATCCATTTATAAGGAGGAAAAATATTGGTCTCATCTTTAGAACCAACTTCACTTAATACCGTTCCGTATCTGGTAAGTTTTTCAATATAACCACATTTTTCAGCATGTGGAATAGTGATCGAACCATCACTGACTTCCATATAAGTAATGTTATACTTTTTGCATACTTCTATGTAATCTTTAAACTGGTTACGAATTAAAAAAGCTTCAAACAATGTTCCTCCAAAATAAACCGGGATATCGTATGACTGGTACACTTTTATCTTTTCTTCAAGATTGGGTGTTACGAATGCAGTTCCAAAACCAAGCTTCAAAATGTCTATATGCGGATGAGCAATGCTTAAAAAGTTTTTTGCTTCTTCAATGCTAAGCCCTTTATCCATTATCATTGTAATACCGTTGGCACGGGGCTTTTTGATCCGATCAGGAATTTGTGTAAGTGAAAAATTCATGTAAAATATTTTGCAGCGGCAAAAATAAGGTTATGGTGTATTATATTACGTTGTGATATCTAATGCTTTGCTATTTTTTATGTTTTAGCTTTCGGTAACGTGCAAGCAAATCTACCACCTGGGCATTTTGTAAAATAGAAGGATTAAGCTCAACAAAGTTTTTTACGAGGCCGGGAGATTTTTTTAAACCCATTTCGAGCTGCAATAAAGCTTCTTTTTGTTTTCCTGATGCAAACAAAACACCGCTGTATAAAAAGTTGATTAAAGGTTTTTCTTCAGTTAATTTAAGTGCAGCAATACACTGGCGAATGGCTTCATCGTAGTATTCTGACTGATATAAACAGGTTATTAATGCTTTCCATCCACGTACATTCTTCGGGCGGCTTCTTACAACCATGCTGAAATAATGAACGGCTTCTTTATAATTTTTTAACTGCAGGGCACATTGCCCGATTGCGAGATTGTATTCGGGAGCGTTCTTATGAATACGCAATGCATTTTCCAATTGAACGATAGCTTTCTCCCACTTCGCCTCATTAATATAGGTAAGCGCAATCTTATAATACAACTTGCTATCGGCTGAATTAATATGGCTGGCCTTACGATAATTAAACCGGGCTGTTGCAAATTTTCCAAGCTTGTGATAACAGTGGCCAATGGCTTCATAAATTACTTCTTCAGGACGTGTTATTTCTCCCACTTTTGTAAGCACTTCGATTGCTTCTTTGTATTTGCGAAGCCGTATATATGCATCCCCCATATTCCGGTAAGCATAATCAAATTTATCGTTGATGACTACTGCGTACTGATAAGCATCTATCGCTTTTTCGTACAGTTTCAGGCCTTGATAAGCAGATCCCAGATTAAACCAGGCGAGTTCGGAATAAGGATGTTCATCAATGATATGCTGATGAAGTTTTATGCTTTCTTCATTCCGGCCGGTGAAATCAGTCCAGAAGCAAATTTTATATAAAGCTTCTTCGTTCGCAGGCTCCTGGTCCAGGATCAGCTTAAGACAATCAAAAACTTTTTCAAATTCTTCATAATCATCATAAACATCAGCAAGTTCAAACAACAGGTTTAATCTGTCTTCTCCCTCAAATACCAGCAATGCTTCTTCCAGAAGGTCAGCAGCCTTTTGCTGCATATCCAACGCCAGGTACGCATCAGTTTTCAAAATATAGATATCAATATTATCTCCATCGAAAAATTGGGCTTGCTGTAAAACCGAGAGTGCATCATTGTACTTATAAGTTGCAATAAGTAAATCAGCTTTTTTAATGAACAACTCGCCGGAGTAAGGAAAATAATCCAAAGCAGTATCTACAATTTCAAAAGCTTTGGAGAAATTATTTTTTTCACTGAAATATTCAATCAGGATTTCAAAAGATTCTTCTTCAAGAAAGGAGGATTTTTTCCCTGAGCACAACTCCTCGTACTGTTGCAGTAAATCTTCAATTTCATCAGCATTTTCCCTGAAAGGACGGTCGTGCATAGGCGTAAAGGTTACGGAAAGGTACTTAATTGAAAGAAAAATTCCAATTTTTGTAACAATTCTTTATTAATTCCGTTATATAAAAGTATAATTCATGTTAAAATGTTATACCTTTGCACCATGATTAAATGTATATCTCCAAAGAAAATGTTGTTCCTGCTGGGCTTTATGTTCAGCTTGCAAACATTTGCTTCCTTTGTAGATAATGGGTCAGTTAAAAAAAGTACTAACGATATAAGCCTTAAAAATTTTAGCAGAAACTCCTACAAAACAACAGCTTATCCTGATTTCAGACTCTCTAAATTTCAATTTAAAGGGTCCACTAGTATTTCCCAGGTAAATTCAAACAATTTTGTAGAAGGCCAGGGGCTTATTCGTATGGAAAATGGTAACACCACTTACGTTTACCCATATAAATACAAAGTAAAAGTTCCATTCTTTAAAACTCCGGCACCTGTAAACAATCATTAGTTTATTGCAGGATCCGGTATTCTTCTTTAGGTAGTTCAAATTGCGCTAACGGTACAGGATTAAAATCTATTTTTATTGCTGTGTAAGTTATCTTCTGCGTTTCCTTTATGGTAGATTCATACTCCAATACAAGTCCCGGAACATCCTTGAACTGAAAAATATTTTCTATAACAGAAGGCATTAACGAAGGAACGTAATAAACTGTGTACGATTTTCCACCAGGAGTGGTGAGCATTGCTTCTTTACAATCATAGTCAAGAATCTTCTTGGTATTACCTGTAAAAAATATTTTAACGCCACTATATTCTGCATTAAGCGTTTTCCATTGTTCAGCATCATAATAAGAGATGTATTTAGATTTACCGACTGTTTTTAAAATAGTAGCCTTACCGGTATTGGCATTGAAAAAAATACTCTGACTAAACTTGCTGCTGATGAAATCACTCCGGATATCTTTTCCTTTGATATAAATGATCTTAGTACCAACATCACTTTTTTCACTGGCAGAACTTGTAATTGAAAAAGTAAGAGTACAATCAGAAATTATTTTCGGTTGCTGGCTATAACCATATCCGAAAATAAAAAGGAGCGACAGTGCAAACATTATTTTTTTCATACAACGATAATAACAGGAACAAAAGTAATTACAATCTATAATTTATCACGATCTCCAAAACTCATCTGCATTTTGTCAATTTCAATATTGAAAGACATTCATTATTAATTCTAACTTCGGTTAAAACATTAAAGAATGGCAATAACAAACGCTGATGATAAAAACATTTTTTTACGAATGCATCCCTTTCAAAGAGTTATTACAGCCTCTCTGTTAAGTGCAGTAAGCTATTTTATTATTCCTTCAAATATGTCGCGACTTGTAAAACCTATGCTATTCTGGGATATTTTTTCTTTGGCTTATCTTATTTTAAGTTTTGCTGTAGTGAAAAAAAGACCAATAGATGAGATAAGAAAATGGGCAAAGAAAGACGATGGAAGTATAGCAATTGTTTTTTCCCTGATATTGATTGCGTCTTTTGCCAGCATGATCATGGTTTTGTTACTGGTACGTTCTCAAAATAATATATCAGCAAAAGACAGTCTGTACTTTCCTGTTTCCATAATGGGCATTTTTTTATCATGGTTAATGGTGCATACTGTTTTTATTTTTCATTATGCGCATATGTATTACGATGATGATGATAATGACCCCGAAAAAGATGCTTACGGACTTGAGTTTCCCGAAAAAGATCCCAAACCTGATTATATAGATTTTGCCTATTTCTCTTTTGTTATCGGATGCACTTTCCAGGTATCTGATGTTGAAATATCTTCACCTAAAATAAGACGCGTAGTATTATTTCATAGCCTGTTATCATTTTGCCTTAATACATTTGTTGTTGCGCTTACCATTAATCTTATTGCCGGTTTATCAAAATAATTTTTCCAGTAATGAATTTAAAACGCAAAAAAAATCTGATCGTTTTCGCGACATTGTTAATCGGAGTTTCTGTTTTTTTTAAAGCCAGCGCACAACACAATAATAAAAAGCCATTTAAAGTAATTGCTTTCTATACTGCAAAACAAGATGCCGCACATATAAGTTTTGTACATGAAGCAAACAAATGGTTTCCGGAGATGGCCAAACAATACAATTTTATTTATGATTCCACAAACGACTGGACAAAACTCAACACCAAATTTTTAAAGCACTATAAAGTTGTTTTATTTTTAGATACAAGACCAGAAGACTCTCTTCAACGACTTGCATTTGAAAAATATATGAAGCATGGCGGCGGATGGATGGGTTTTCATTTTGCTGGTTTTGCTTTAACACCTTCGGATTATCCGCAAAACTGGGATTGGTATCATAATGAATTTATTGGAGCGGGACAATATAAGTCAAACACGTGGCGCCCTGTTTCTGCTATTTTACGTGTTGTAGATTCTACACATCCGGCAACAAAGGGCTTACCACAAACATTCAGGTCAGCGCCAAATGAATGGTACAGATGGGAAAATGATCTTACACAGAACCATGATATAAAAATTTTACTTGCTATTGATTCAACAAGCTTTCCTTTGGGAACAGGTCCGAAATTGAACGAGATATGGCATAGTGGCTATTATCCTGTTGCCTGGACGAATACAAAATATAAAATGATATATGTAAATATGGGTCATAATGATATGGATTATGAACATGGCACCAATGCTCAACTATCATCTGAGTTCTCCAGCGAAATGCAAAACAGGTTTATTATTAATTCCCTGCTTTGGATTGCAGGAAGAACTGATAAATAAGAGATCGATCTGCTGATTAAACTTCAGCAATTTTGAATGGAACAATTTGAACATGCTCCCAAACTTTTCCGGTTATATACGGATCTTCATTAACCCATTTTTTCACCGCTTCCTCATTATCTAAATTTACTACTATCATTGAACCAACCATCTTTTTTTCATTCAGTTTTGCACCACCAATAATAAAACGGTTTTCAGCTTTTTCCGCTCTCATTCTTTTTAAATGGTCTTTTCGTACTGAAAGCCTTCTGTTCAATGCTTCGGCATCTTTATAATCATCTGCAAGAATTAAGAATTGAGGCATATCAAATTTGTTACTGCAGTTTACATGAAGAATTGCTCTTCTATAATTTTTCCATCTTTTACTTTATACACACAAAGCTCAGTCATATCCATCTCTCCTCTTTCTTTCATAGTTACATGCATATGTAAAGCACAGGCAAATGAACTTCCTGCAACCACCGGATCAGAAACTTCAAATTTGTGGGTTTTTTCAACCATACTATTCCATTTTTCACCTTTCTCTTTTATGGCTTTCAAGCCTTTTGTCTCTTTTTCAAAAGCGGGTGTAGAATAAGGTTCAATGCTTACAGCATCCTCAGCAAACAATTCTTTTTGTGCGGTTTCAAAATCACCTTTGCGGCAAAGTTCAACAATACGATTAGCGATTTCTTTTGTTGTCATAAAAAAATTTTTAGGTAAGCAAATCAAAAATTATGTAAAGCAATTTAAGAAATAATGATGCCGGAATTTGCACATAAAATAACTTTAACGCTGTGCATATATTATTAAATTATCAGGATGAATAAACAATTCAACATAAAACGTACAAACACCTCGAATGCAGATTTCATTTTGCTTATTGATAAACTTGATAATGAATTATGGAATGAATTGAATGAAGACGTGAATACCTATGATCAATACAACAAAGTGCCCGATATTAAAACTGCAATAATTATTTATGACGATTCAACGCCTGTTGCTATTGGTTGTTTTAAAGAATATAATATTGATACCGCTGAGATAAAAAGAATGTACGTTGATAAAGCTTATCGTGGTAAAGGCATTTCAAAAATAGTGTTGAATGAATTGGAAAGATGGGCAATTGAAAACGGGTTTCAATATTCGATATTAGAAACCAGCATTCATTTTAATGTAGCGCAAACTTTGTACAAGCAAGCTGGATATATTGTTATTCCAAATTATGATCAATATGAAGGTTTGGAAGAAAGTATTTGTATGAGAAAGAAGTTGGTTTAATATTTTGGTCGTCATTCCCACGAGTGCGGAAATCTGCTAAAGGATTAAAGAGAATAACATAGTTATGAGCGATAGATATTATATTCAAAAAAACAGATTAATTATTGATGATAATGAAATAGTGTTTGATTTTCCTATTCGGGAATCTGTTGAAATTGGTGATATGCTTATTGTATATATAAGCTTATACACTAAAATTACTTCCTTAGTAGAAAATGTTTTTGGGGTGCATTTAATAGAACAAAAGATCAAATGGCAAATTGAAAAAAGACAATATCCAAAAGGAGGTTACGCAGAAATGAGATGTCCATTTGTTGGTATTCGCTTTATTGATAATGAACTATGGCTTTATAATTGGTGTAGCACACGTTTGAAAGTAGATCCGGCAACAGGTAAAGTATTGGAACAACAGCAAACAAGATGAATCTCTTCCCGGCGAAAGCGGAATTGCTTTTAAAAGACTGTCAGGTTTTTAAAACCTGACAGGTCTAAGTTATAAAAATCATTTTAATCATTCAAACGCTCATTCAAATCCAATCCAAACTCCTTCGCTGTTTCTTTTGCAATTTCATAACCTGCATCTGCATGACGAATCACGCCAATACCCGGATCATTTCTCAACACACGGCTTAAGCGTTGTGCTGCTGCATCAGTTCCATCTGCAACGATAACCATACCCGCATGAATGCTGTAACCCATTCCAACACCGCCACCATGATGCAGGCTCACCCAGCTTGCACCGCCGGCAGTACTCAACAATGCATTTAATAAAGGCCAGTCTGCAACAGCATCACTGCCATCCATCATCGCTTCTGTTTCGCGGTTGGGACTTGCAACAGAACCCGTATCTAAATGGTCGCGGCCGATAACAATTGGCGCTTTTACCTTCCCGGTTTTCACCAAGTCGTTAAATGCAAGACCAGCCTTTTCTCTTTCACCTTGTCCGAGCCAGCAAATGCGTGCCGGCAAACCCTGGAAGGCAATTTTTTCTTTCGCCAGTTTTAACCAGCGTTGTAAAGATTTATTTTCAGGAAACATAGTGGCAATTACTTCATCAGTAACAGCAATATCATTTGAATCGCCGCTTAATGCAGCCCAGCGAAACGGGCCTTTTCCTTCACAAAACAACGGACGTATATAGGCGGGAACGAAGCCGGGAAAAAGAACGCCCCCTGCGCCCCCTAAAGGGGAAACTTTAAGCGTATCAATATTTTTAGATTGATATTCCAATGCACGTGCACGAATGTTATTTCCATAATCAAAAGTGATGGCGCCTTTATGCATTAATTCAATCATCAACTGTACATGACGATACATACTTTGATAGGCATAGTCAATGTATTGCTGCGGATTTTCTTCGCGCAAAATTTTTGCCTGTTCATAAGAAATCTCATGCGGCCAATAACCAATCAACGGATCATGAGCCGATGTTTGATCCGTTAATGTGTCAGGTATAATATTTCTTTCGATCAATCTTTCTAACAAATGCACTGCATTGCATAACACACCGACACTTTTTGCAACACCATCTTTTTTATATTTCAATGCCGCATCAATCGCTTCATCAACGTCAATATATTTTTCATCAAGATATTTTGTTTGTAAACGTTTATCAATGCGCCACTCTTCCACTTCTGCAATCAATGCAACACCTTCATTCATTGTTATCGCCATTGGCTGAGCGCCGCCCATTCCACCAAGACCTGCAGTAACATTTAATGTATGTTTTAAAGAACCACCACCCCCTCCGCCCCCTAAAGGGGGAATTGAAAAATGCCTGTCAGCAACAGCAGCGTATGTTTCATAAGTGCCTTGAACAATGCCCTGCGAGCCGATGTAAATCCAACTGCCTGCAGTCATCTGACCATACATCATCAAGCCTTTTTTCTCCAGCTCATCAAAATGTTTCCAGTTTGCCCAGTTAGGTACAAGCTGCGAGTTTGATAACAATACTCTTGGCGCATTTTCATGTGTCTTTAAAATGCCGACAGGTTTACCGCTTTGTATCAACAGGCTTTCATTATTCTCCAAAATTTTTAATGCAGCAATAATGTTATCCAATGCTTCAAAATTTCTTGCTGCCTTACCACGGCCGCCATACACAATTAACTCATCAGGCCGCTCTGCCACCTCAGGATTCAAATTGTTCAGCAACATTCGCAATGCAGCTTCCTGAATCCATCCTTTGCAATTCAATTGCGAGCCTGTTGGTGTTTTGTATTTAACAGCGTCGTATTTAGGTTTTGTTTCTGTTGTCATTGAAAATATTTTTTATATTATCAGCAGTAGTTTTTCATGGCATCACGGTGGGCCGGCCTTCGGGCTTGACCCGGAGGTCACTCACTGCATCTGCATGAATGCTATGATGCTTTATTAATTTAGTCAGATAGTCAGTAAAGATTATTGATTGATTTTTTTCAGCAAAAATTGCAATTCGAAATTGATATGGAGCATCTGTTTCTAAAATAACGTAGAATCTTATAAGCTGTCTGCTAAACGAATTGTTATCTGTAAAAATTTTATTCACTTCTTTAAAACCAATTGCAAAAGGCATTTGAAATAATTTCCTCCAAAGATTAACTAATGGATTATAATTTTTTATTGAAATTAATTTCTTCTCAAAATCGATACGTACTCTGTTTAAAGAAAAGCTTCTAACTATTAAAAAAATAAATAGTATTAAAATCAGGGTTACATAATCGCTGTCATCATCATTTATTAACGAAAGTTTTCCATTGATTATCATGATAGAAAATATAAGTATGATAAAAGCTGGAAATAACCAATCCATCAAATAAGGTCTATTGAGAATTATCAGTTTTTGTTCTGCTATCTTCATCTTAGGCATTGAAGCAGTCTTTAATTCTTCAGGCAAATCAATATTGTAATTCATGCTATTTAAATTGATAAGAAGAAATAAACTTCACCGCTTTCATATATCATTATATAAAACTCTTTATTCACCAAAAGATGATTCAAGTATTTGCAAAAATTCATCGGCAGATACGATATTTAGTTTAGGAAAGTTTATGTCTTTTACTTCATTAAAATGCGCGTCGTTGGTAACAAGATAATCAGCATCAGATGTTAAATAAGCATCAGTAAATTTATTATCATCTACATCAGCAGATATTAGATTCCATTTAAAATGTACATCGATTGGAATAACACCAGGAGATTCAACAAAAGCATTCAATATATTAAAAGCTAGTGCGGCATTTGCTTTTGATTTTAATATTTCTTCGTATTCAAGAAATATTTCAGTAGTTAATACTAAATTATATTTCCCTTCATTAAAACATTTAATAATAAAATGATAAGGAGACTTTCGGGGTAAAGACATCAACAATATATTCGTATCAATTACCGCAATCATTTGTAAGGAGTTCTCATATGTTCTTTACTCCATTCTTCAATCTTTTCTTCCCCCCAACCATTTTGTTCAAAAAGCTTATCCATTTCTTCAGAGGCTTTGTCTGCAAAGTATTTTGAGATTAGTGTTTTAATCTCAATCCAGTTTTCATCAGGCACCTCTCGTGAAAATAACTTTAGCAAGTCGAGCTGTGCCTTTGTAAATTTTCCGGTTGGTATAATATCCTTCACTTCCATAAACTAAATTTTATATAAAGTTACAAACTCCACCGCTTTCATCATATCGTCATGCAGTACTCTATCTTCTTCATTAAAAGAAACCACTTCTCTAAATGCAGCATGCAATTTTTCCAGTGGTTCAGAGCTTTTCATTGGCCCTCTGAAATCCAATGCCTGTGCGGCGCTCAGCAATTCTATCGCTAAAACTTTTTCAACATTATCAATTACACGCAAACATTTGGTAGCAGCATTTGCACCCATGCTTACATGATCTTCCTGGTTATTACTGGATGAAATAGAATCAACACTTGCTGGTGTACATAGTTGTTTGTTCTCACTGACAATTCCTGCTGCTGTATATTGCGGAATCATAAAACCTGAATTCAATCCCGGGTCTTTAACAAGAAATAGCGGCAGGTTTCTTTGTCCGCTTATGAGTTGATAAATTCTTCTTTCACTAATGTTAGCCAATTCACTCATCGCGATGCTTAAAAAATCCAGGCGCAATGCTAATGGCTGTCCATGAAAATTACCACCACTAACGATCAGATCATCATCCGGAAAAATATTTGGGTTATCGGTAACAGAATTTATTTCTGTTAAGAATACTTCAAGTACGTTTTCAAAAACATCTTTTGTTGCGCCATGAACCTGTGGTACACAACGGAAAGAATATGGATCCTGAACCTGTTCTTTTTTATGTGATGCTATCTTACTTCCATATAAATAATCCCGGATATTTTTTGCTGTTTCAATTTGCCCTTTATGCGGACGAATAGTTTGAATACATTCCGTTAATGGTTCTGTTATACAATCAAAGGCATCGAATGATAAAGCACAAATAAGATCAGCCATCTTTATCAATTGCTCTGCTTTCTTCAAACAATACAAACCATACGCACTCATGAATTGAGTTCCGTTGATCAATGCCAAACCTTCTTTGCTTTGCAGGTGAATTATTTCCCAGCCAATTTCTTTCCATACATCTTCCACCTTCTGCCTTTCACCTTTATAATTTACATCACCTAAACCGATCAATGGTAAACTCATATGACTTAGAGGCGCTAAATCACCCGAAGCGCCCAACGATCCCTGCGTATAAATAACAGGCAACACATCATTGTTGAACATATCCATCAATCGCTTCACTGTGTCAATCTGCACACCGCTGTAACCATAACTCAGCGATTTTACTTTCAGCATTAACATCAGTTTTACAATCGCTGTGGGTATCTCTTCACCCATACCGCATGCATGCGACTTCAAAAGATTATCCTGCAGTTTTTCAATCTGGCCGTTCTTAATGCGAACATTCTGTAAAAAACCAAAGCCGGTATTAATTCCATAATACAAAGCATTTGGATCAGCCATTTTTTTGTTGAGGTATTCGCGGCATTTATTAATGCGGTCATGCGCATCAAACGTTATAGAAATTTTCTGATCAAAATCTAAAAGATCTTTCACCTGTTCAAAATCAAGCCAGCTTTTATCGAGAGGAAGATAGTTATAACTCATAGCAAATAATCAATTACAAATGCACGTCAATTCTTTCAAATAAATCTTTAGTATGCAAACCGGTTTCTACAGCAGTCAATGCCTTCAAAATTTTCTTACTGCTGGCAGATTCTTCAACCAGTTCATTCATGGCTTTTTCAAGTGCAATCCACACAGGTCTTATTTTCTGCAGGAGTTTCTCTCCTTTTGCTGTAAAGGTTATTGCTTTATTACGGGCATCTTTTTTTGAGACAACAGATTTAATAAATCCTTTTTGCTGCAGGCTGCTGGTTAGCTGGCTTATAGCTGAATGGGAAACTTTAAGATCATCAGCAATTTCTTTGATAGATACTTCTTTCTTTTGCGACAAAATATAAAAAACCGGGAACCACGATGCATCAAACCCGATCTTATGGTCTTTATATACTTTATTTATATCGTTGATGAAAGTATCGCCTAATCTTTTTAAACGGCTTCCAAAAACAAGAAAGCCGAGGTCCTGGTAAAAATTCATGCAACAAATATATAAGCACTTATATAATTTTCAAATTTTACCGGCGAACTGTTAGTTAGTTAGAAAAAATATTAGCAACATATTGCTTTAATTCTTCTCCTGACCGGATTTATTTGATTAGAATCAAATGAAGTTGTGGCCTCGTTCCTTGCTGCCTGTCACGAACTTGATTCGCATTAGCGTTAAGCTAATTCATCTTAATTATCGTTGAAAGCTTTGCTGTGCTTATCTTAAAGACAACTTTTATTTAAAGCAAGGCATGAATAATAACCAGGCGTCAACACATCGGCAACAGCAGATTCTCACTTTCCGGAAAATCGTATTGGCATCAGGCTAACATTCTTTATACATCACTTAAACACAATTATTATATGCTCAAGCCGCATGGCTTCGTTATCTCATCGGCGCTGCTTTCGCTTCTTTGAAAAAAATTTCCTTCGGATTTTTTTCAATCCCGACAAGCCGGGACCGAACCGAAAGAGGCGCCTTATGTGACAACTGGTAACAACCTGAAATTACAGCGCTAATTACTCTGAAACTCAAGGCTGTCTTATATTTAGAGCGATCATGGCTATTTCTTAACCTGACGAGTATGCGGTAGAATCGGGATGCTCTATTCAACTGAGCTGATTAATGATTCAATATATTTTCTACTCTTCATTTTCTTGATGTATAATTCTCTTTTTCTTGCTTCAACAAGGCTTGAAAGTGCTTCTTTATAAACAAGTGTCCATGGAGTACCAATTCTGGTAAATTTTTCTTTACCACGATTATGTTCTTCTAACCTTCTTTCAATATCAGTTGTAGAACCAACATAATATTTATTCAGTTTAGGACTGTACAATATGTAACAACAGGCAGGCATACAAACAAAAAAAGGCCTCCTGTTAAAGAGGCTTTGTGAACCGGATTGGATTCGAACCAATGACCCTCCCGATAGAATCGGGATGCTCTATTCAACTGAGCTGATTAATGATTCAATATATTTTCTACTCTTCATTTTCTTGATGTATAATTCTCTTCTTCTTGCCTCGACAAGGCTTGAAAGTGCTTCTTTATAAACAAGTGTCCATGGAATGCCGGTTCCGGTAAATTTTTCTTTACCACGATTATGTTCTTCTAACCTTCTTTCAATATCAGTTGTAGAACCAACATAATATTTATTCAGTTTAGGACTGTACAATATGTAACAATAAGCAGGCATACAAAATAAAAAGCCTCTGTGAAAGAGGCTCTGCAAGTGATCCGGATTGGATTCGAACCAATGACCCTCCCGATTAGAAATCGGGATGCTCTATTCAACTGAGCTAATTAACAATTCAATATATTTTCTACTCTTCATTTTTTTGATGGAAAATTCTCTTCTCCTTGCTTCAACAAGTGTTGAAAATTCCTCTTTATAAACAAGTGTCCATGGAATGCCGGTTCCGGTAAATTTTTCTTTACCACGATTATGTTCTTCTAACCTTCTTTCAATATCAGTTGTAGAACCAACATAATATTTATTCAGTTTAGGACTGTACAATATGTAACAATAAGCAGGCATACAAAATAAAAAGCCTCTGTGAAAGAGGCTCTGCAAGTGATCCGGATTGGATTCGAACCAATGACCTACTGCTTAGAAGGCAGTTGCTCTATCCAACTGAGCTACCGAACCTTAATAACTTTATTAGAACTTTTCGATTTGCATCCTGTGACCCTCCCGATTGGAATCGGGATGCTCTATCCAGCTGAGCTACAGGTCCTTCACCGGAGGCGCAAAAGTAATTTTTAATTAGTTTGCATCCAAACCTTAATGAATGAACGTTCAAATTGAAGAAAGCTGGAAAAAAATATTGCACCAGGAATTTCCCAAATCATATTTTGAAAATATTGTTGCTTTCCTAAAAACGGAAAAAGCACAGGGCAAAATAATTTATCCGCCGGGCTCTTTAATTTTTAACGCTTTCGAAAAAACACCGTTCAAAAAACTAAAAGTATTGTTGCTTGGCCAGGATCCATATCATGGTAAAGGACAGGCAATGGGTTTATCTTTTTCTGTTCCCAAAGGTGTTCGTCCACCGCCGTCGCTGATAAATATTTTTAAGGAATTGCATGACGATGTTGGTGTTCCAATATCAATAACCGGCGATCTTACATCTTGGGCGGAGCAAGGAGTTATGTTATTGAACGCAGCATTAACTGTACGTGCAGGCGAGCCAAATTCTCATGCAAAAATTGGCTGGCATGAATTTACAGATGCGGTTATAAAAAAAGTTTCTGATGAAAAAGAAGGTATTGTTTTTTTATTATGGGGATCATTTGCACATCAGAAACAGGAACTGATCGATCAAACTAAACATCATGTGTTAAAAGCAGCACATCCTTCGCCTTACAGCGCTGATAAAGGTTTTTTTGGCTGCAGGCATTTCAGCAAGACAAATAAATTTTTGACTGATCAAAAGCAAGATCCTATTAACTGGGCATTATAGTTGATAAAATATTGCCGTTAATTTATTTTGAAGAATATATGCAGTATGAGGGAGTGGTCCCTCATCAAGTACGGGACAGGCTGCACCTTGCTCAATCGAAGTTCATTAGCTGGTAACATAAAATTCTTCTTATTAAACTTTTATATGGAAAAGAAATTAGATAAACAGGTAGCGATTATAACCGGCGCCAGTTCAGGCATTGGCGCTGAATGTGCAAAGCAATTTGCTTATTCAGGCGCAACTGTTGTGATAAATTATCCGAGGGCTTCTTCAAAAGATAAGACAGATGCGATCGTGAATGAAATTACCTCCAATGGCGGTGTTGCCATAAGTTATCAATGCGATGTGAGCAAAGAAGATGAAGTAATAAAAATGTTTGCCGATGTAACAGCTCAATTTGGAACAGTTGATATATTGGTGAACAATGCAGGCCTTCAAAAAGATGCGAAGCTTACAGAGATGAGTTTAGATGACTGGAACATGGTTATTAGTATAAATTTAACCGGCCAGTTTTTATGCGCGCGTGAAGCAATAAAAGAATTTTTACGCAGAGGTGATAACGGCAAATCAAAAAGCATTGGAAAAATAATTTGTATGAGCAGTGTTCATGAAAAAATTCCATGGGCAGGGCATGCAAATTATGCAGCAAGTAAAGGCGGAATAATGATGCTGATGAAAACCATGGCGCAGGAATTCGCATCTAAAAAAATCCGTGTGAACAGCATTGCGCCCGGCGCAATTGAAACGCCGATCAATCATAATGCGTGGGACACCAAAACGCATCTTGAAGATTTATTAAAACTGATACCGCAAAAAAGAGTTGGCATGCCTGATGATATTGCCAAAGCTGCTCTCTGGCTTGCAAGCGATGATTCTGATTATGTAAATGGCGCAACATTATTTGTTGATGGTGGTATGACATTGTATCCGGGTTTTGAAGATAATGGTTGATTGTTATAATATAAGCAAGACAGTATTTTGTATTGCAATCCATGCTGAATTTTTCCTGGCCTCGTTAAATTTTTTCCATAAAGAATTAATTTTACAATTATGATTACATGGCAGGAAATTATTCTAAGGTTATGCGTTGCAGCAGTTCTTGGCGGCGCTGTGGGTATAGACCGGCAGCGTTATGAATGGGCTGCAGGACTGCGTACACACATGCTGGTGTGTTTAGGCTCAGCGCTTATTATGATTGTTTCTGCATATGGTTTTGCTGAAGTGCAAACACAGGAACACGTAGCCTTAGATCCATCGCGTGTAGCAGCGCAGGTTGTAAGCGGCATTGGTTTTTTAGGCGCAGGCACTATTCTATTTTTAAAGCATGAAGTTGTTAAGGGACTCACCACTGCAGCGGGATTATGGACTGTTGCAGGCATTGGCCTTGCTGTTGGCGGGGGATTATATTTTGCTGCGGCAATTGCAACAGTCCTGGTGTTAATAATACTTGTTATAGTTAAACCGTACAAGAAAAAATTTATTGTTGAAAAAAAACAAACTGAAATTCAAATGAAACTTAACAGGCAAATTGTTTCATTAACAGAACTTGAAAATATGCTTTGCAACAAAAAACATCATATACAATTATATCAAGATGAATAATACCAAGGAAGATAACATTTACGCGGTTGAAATAAGATTTAATAGGTCGGTTTCAAATAATAATATCCTTGAATTTGTGGAGTTACTAAATCATTCGAAAGGTATACGCGAAGTAGAATTTAAACCTGCAGGAATTTAAGTTTCGCTCATCCACTTTTTAAAAGCGGCTGCGTTTTCCTGGCTAACAATAATCTCTTCATTCAAAGGGAGCAATAATTCAACACTTATCTTACTCTTATCTATGCTCCTGAACTTTGTTATATAATTTGCGTTAACAATAAACTTCCTGTTTGCCCTGAAAAAATTTTTTTCATCTACTATTATTTCTATATCGGCGAGCGAGCCTGTTTCGCACAAAAATTTCCTGTTGTCTTTATCTACTGCAAACACAAGCTTATGCTCAGTGAAAAAATAAACAACATCTTCAAGCCTTAAGCTTAAAAATTCAATCCCTTTTTTTACAATGATCCTTGATTTATTTTTTCTTGATGATTGCAAAAAATCAATTATTGAAGAATAATTATTAATGAAATGATGCTGTAGATTCTTGTATTTATGCAAAGCGCCTGCAAGCTTTACGGAATCGATCGGTTTCAATAAATAATCAATGCAGTTATATTCAAATGCATCTATCATGTACTTATCATACGCTGTTGTAAAGATTACCGGGCAATTAACCTGGTTATCTTTCAGTATGTGAAAGCTCAGCCCGTCTGAAAGCTGGATATCCATCAGTATAAGATCAGGAAGGGCATTATTCTGCAGCCAGTTCAAACTCTGCGACACGCTTGAGGCAGTTCCCGCAATATCAATATTATTTTCTATGCCCGATAAACACATTTTTAAATTTTCCAAAGCCGGTACTTCATCTTCTATTAAAAATATTTTCATAACTGGGGATTTACGAGTGGGAGTTTAACAGTAAAATGTTCGCCGTTATTATAAACAATGATGCTCTTGCCGGTTAACAGCTTATAACGGTTGTCAAGATTTTTTAAACCCGTTCCTGTCGATGGTGGCTTATACGCTTTTTGTATAAGTTTATTTTTTATAACAACATAGCTTGATGACAAGGAAACATATATGGTAAGCGGGCTATTAAGATTTAATTCATTGTGCTTAATAGCATTTTCAAGAATTATTTGCAATGATATCGGTGGAAGAAAAAGTTCTTCTGCAGCAAGGCTCTTTATTTCAATGATCATGTTGATGGCATTATCAAATCTTATTTTGAGCAGGTAAAAAAAGTTGCTTAAAAATTCAATTTCGTCACTAACCGGTATGAGATTCTTTTCCCTGTTTATAAGAATATAACGATATACCCTGGCAAGCGTATCATTATATAAACGCGCATTAACCGGGTCTGATGAAATGAGGTACGATAAAGTATTAAGTGAGTTAAAAAGAAAATGCGGATCTATCTGGTTCTTTAAAGCAACCAGTTCTGCGTGCGTCTTTGCAATATTTAATTGCTCGGCCCTTTTTTCTATATCCTGTTGCTGCCCGCGCAAATAAAATATTTCGTACAAATTAGTGATGAAAATTGCTGAAATAACAATTGCTATAACAGCATACACAACGTTTTTATAAGCAGCGCTGTCTTCATGCGAAAAAAGCAACCAAAGCAAAATACCTCCGGCAGCTATTAAAGCTGTATAGGCTATAATAAAACCATACAGTACCAATATGCTTTTATAATACGTTTTCAAAGGAAAGCGCAGCTGTTTTTTTACAAATAAGAAGAGCTGAACATTGCCTTGCCATATTGCCCATGCCAAAGCCATGAAATAAGCATAATTTATTATAAGATGAAAAAGGTCGTAGCGGCTGTTAGTTATTATATGGGTAAGATTCACGACCCCTGCTGCTAAAACCGGTATAACAATTGACCTTACGAGCAGGTCTTTTTTAAAAGCGAACTTTTCGTCGGGAGATAATATTTTTAGCGCAACAGCAGGCTTCATGTGAATAAATTAACAATGTAATTTTTGTTAACATAACGTAATAGAAAAGTTAATAGTTACAGACGGTTTTAATCATTAATTCAGCATTGATACTTTTATTATATAGACAATAGGATTGGGTGAAATCAGGCTTCAGTAAAAAAATTTCGGGCTTCGGCAAGTTTTATGAAAATTAAAAGCCGGACGAAAGATAAGTTTGAGAAAATAAATATTAAATTTTTTTTCTCATTTTAGACAAACTACGGGAGGTTTCTACCACCCGTACTTTTTTTTAAAGATAAACCGGTAATTGCTTTTAATTTGGCAAGCAGGAAACAATATTTTTTAATGAAGATCCATCCCTTCGTTTTTTCCAATCAGCAATCTTACCGCTTAAGCAGGCATGCCCTGTTCTGGTTCTTATGGATACTTTACTATGCAATAGTTTCTGCCATCATCATGCTGCCTAAATGGGGATTTTTTAAAAGCTTCTTTGAAGCGTTTATTGAAGTTGCAGAATCAACTCCGCTTGATATGTGCTTTTGTTACTTCATCATTTACTTTTTATTTCCGAAATTTTTATATAAGGGCAGGTATATTGGAATGTTGCTGTTATGGCTGCTGGCGAGTTTTGTTTTTATTGCCTTGTATGAGTTAAATGCAATTCATATAGCGCCATATATAAGAGGATGGTTCGGAATGAAAAGCACAGGCCCTTCTAATATTAATTATGCTTATGATTTCTTCGTTCTTTTTAGCCAGATAAATATGGAAGGATGTGTTGCTGCATCTATTAAACTGGGAAAATTATGGTATATAAAACAACAGGAAGCAGATCTTCTGCAACAGGAAAGACAAAAAATAAAATCTGACGAAGACCATACTTTAATAAGGCCTGCTTTTTTAACAGACCTCTTAACCCGCATGGAAAGCATCGCGAATGAAAATCCATTGATCGCTGCACGATCAATGAAGAAGATCAGGAACCTGATGCTTTATATTTTATATGAAAATGCTTCATCGAAAGTATCACTGCATAAAGAGCTTGAACTGCTGCAGGAATATACTGATCTTGAAAAATTAACTGCTGAAAAAAAAATATGTGTACACACTTCTATCAATGCTGCCTCTTTGCATGAAACGATAGCGCCGTTTATTTTACTGCCACTGGTTGAAAATGCATTCAAGCAATTACAAACGTATAACCTCGAAAATCCTTCTCTTAATATTGGTATAGCACTGCATAATGAGACCATTAATATCAAGGTTGACTGGAGTAAGCCTATCGAAACTTCCTCTCTTACAAACGGGCGCAATGTGATATTGCATAACATTTCCAAAAGGCTGCAACTCATTTATCCTTTAAGCCATGAATTGAATATGATGATCGAAACAGAAAGGATCTTCGTTTATCTGAAAATTAATTTAAGGAAGGCCATCAACTAAATCCTTTCAGCAAGCATATATCCTGCCTGAGTAATTTTTTTTCCCGCTTCGGTTTTTAATCTGCCGTTTTTATAAGCATAACTCTCTTACCACTTGTCATTAAAGTATTGTCTTTACACATTTCACTTGTAACTGTTTTCATTAGCTATAACCTGTTCAAAACATTATTATGAAATTAATCTTCACAATTCCAACACTGTTTTTATGCGTTCATGTAATGGCGCAAACCCGCCTGATTAAGGGAACAGTTACTGATAAGAGTATGACTCCGGTTCCCAATGCAACAGTAATGGTAAAAGGAACAAAGCTTGGTGTGGCAACCAATACAAACGGAGAATTTTCTATTACTGTGCCTGTATCTGAAAATACACTTACAGTTTCGTCAATAAATTTTGTTACAAAAGATGTCGACATCACTTCAGTAACATCTGTTGCTATAAGCCTGCAACCATCATCAGGCAATCTGTCCGAAGTGGTAGTGGTTGCTTATGGTGCACAAAAGAAATTAAATGTTACCGGTGCCGTTTCAACAGTAAAAGGTGCAGATATTGCAGATAAGCCTTTCACTTCAATTGATAAAACATTGCAGGGTCTTGCGCCGGGAGTTCAATCCACGTCTGCATCCGGAGCACCCGGGTCGGCTACCAACGTACGTATTCGCGGCATTGGTTCCATCATTGCAAGTGCGGCGCCTTTATGGGTTATTGACGGTGTTGTTGCAACCATTGGCGACCTTACATCAAACACAACAACCGCTAATGCGTTAAGCGGGTTAAACCCCGATGATATTGAAAGCATAACTATTTTAAAAGATGCCGCTGCAACATCTATATATGGATCACGCGCTGCAAACGGTGTAATCATCGTTACTACTAAAAAAGGCAAAGCAGGTAAAACTGTTTTAAATTTTTCAACAGATTGGGGCGCGAATAACATCGCCTATTTTAATAATGATAATAAAAGCCTTAACAGCCTGCAAACTCAAACATTGCTGCGCGAATCTGTGATCAATGCAGGTTATGTAACTAATAATGATGACGCGGATAATTTTATTGAAAATGCATTGGGCATTCCAAAAGATTATACAAAAACAAATACTGACTGGTATAATGTAGTTACACAAACAGGTGATCAATCTCAGTATAATTTAAGTCTAACCGGCGGTGATGCAAAAACACAATTTTATACTTCTGCCGGATTATTTAACCAGGCGGGAACTGTTATCGGTTCTGACTTTCAGCGCTACAACGGAAGTTTTTCGCTTACACATAAGCCCAATGATAAATTCGTTTTTTCAACGGGTTTAAATGGCAGTTACAGCAGGCAGCAAACACCGACGAACAGTGGTAATTTCAGCAACCCGGTTATTTCTTCTTATTTTTTAGTTCCGTGGTATACGCCGTATAATACAGATGGTTCCATACGCTACGGAGATAATGATCCTGATGGAGAATTTCCTGCAAATGGCGGTCCGTTCAACCCGGTTGCAGTTGTTACTTTAGATCATAATGAAGCAAAACAAATTGATTTCAGAGGATATGTATCCGGTGAATATTACATCATACCAGAATTAAAATTATCAAGCAGGTACAGCGGAGAATTTTTAACCATACAGGAAGATGCATACCGCAATCCTTTTTACGGCGATGGCCAGACAAACGGAGGTGATGCTTTTGCATCCAATCGCCGTGTTTTTGATTGGACATGGACCAATTTGATTGATTACAAACATGCTTTAAATGCAGAAAAAGATTTTTATTTTGATGTGTACGGCGGATATGAATCGCAATATTATAACAACTATCTTTTGCAGGCAGGCGGCCAAGTTTTTCCGGGCAATCTTAATTTGAAATACCTTTCTTCCGCAGCAACACCCACCACTGCATTTTCATTGCCTAATGAAAACGCAACAATATCTTATCTATCCAATGCGATCATAAATTACAAAGACAGGTATATACTTTCAGGAAGTTTCAGAAGAGATGGTTCGTCTGTATTCGGCCCGGAACACAGGTGGGGAAATTTTTATTCCGTTGGTGGCTCATGGAATTTAAGCGAAGAACAATTCATGAAGAACATACATTTAATAAACCTTCTTAAGCTAAGAGCATCTTATGGACAAAATGGTAACTCGCTTGGCTTTGGAGATTACCAGGCGCTTGCAACATATGGTTATGGCTTTAATTATACCGGCGCTCCCGGAAGCGCTCCCAATAATGTTGGCGACAGCAACCTTACCTGGGAAAAAAATAAAATAACTGATGTTGGTATTGATTTTTCTTTATTCAATAACAGGCTTGGCGGAAGCTTTGATTATTATGACCGCGTAACATCTGACCTGTTGAGCAATGTTCCGCTTTCAGGCACTTCAGGTTTTACAAGCCAGTTGCTGAATGTGGGCAGTATTCAAAATAAAGGCTATGAAATCGGTTTAAGCGGGAAGCCTGTTGTTCTTAAAAACTTTGTTTGGGATATTCAGTTCAATCTTGCGCATAATAAAAATAAAGTACTCGACCTGTATAATGGCGCTCCTATTGCAAACGGATTATTTAATATTACTGAAGGCCATGACGTACAGGAATTTTACCTGCCTTTATGGGCCGGTGCGGATCCGGCTAACGGAGATCCTTTATGGTACACAGATGCAACGCATGCGCATACAACAAACGACATTAACAAGGCGCCTTATACTTTAACAGGCAAATCAGCATCGCCCAGTTATTTTGGTTCATTCACAAACACTTTTACGTATAAAGGCATTTCACTTTCGGTGCAGTTCTATTATAATTATGGCAATTATATCTATGATAACTGGGATACTTATGATATGAGCGATGGCGCTTATACCGGATTCCTTAATCAATTTACAAACCAGTTGAGCCGCTGGCAAAAACCCGGTGATAAAACAAATGTTCCAAAAATTGTTTTTGGCGGAAACATGAGTTCCAATTCACCATCCACACGTTACCTCTATGATGGCAGCTATGTACGGTTGCGTGATATTCAGCTATCCTATAAATTCCCGGGATCGCTTTTCCATAAATGGAATATCAGCAATGCATCTGTTTATGTACGCGGCACTAATCTGGTAACATTCGCAAAAGATAAATTATTACCGCTTGATCCTGAAACCGGCATTCAAAGCACAAACGACTTTGATGTATTTATTCCCAAAACAATTGCGGGAGGTTTAAGAATCAGTTTTTAATCAATTACAGCAGAACAAAAAATTATTGTATGAAAAAAATATTTAAACAGGCTTCAATAATATTAGTTGTATGCATATTCATGCTGACCTCCTGTTCAAAAAATTTTATTAACAGAAATCCTTTTGACAGTGTTCCGTCCGGCGATGCTATTACAGATGAAGCGTCTATGCAAAATGCTTTGAACGGCGCTTATGCAAAGCTGCGCGATGTTGGTATATACGGAAGAGATTTGCCTGTTATAGGCGATCTGCAAGCTGATAATACTTTTATTGAAGTACAAAATGCCGGGAGATATATTCCGCAATACCAGTACAATTTTACTGCAACAGACGGTGTATACACAGAACTCTGGAACGCAGCATACGCCTGCATTTTACGCGTCAACCAAATAATTGATGCAAACATTACAGGTGTTAATGCTGATGCAATAAAAGCACAGGCTTATGCAATAAGGGCATTGATGTATTTCAAGCTGGTAAATGCTTATGCAAGACCATATACTGACGATCCCAATGCTGCCGGTGTGCCTCTGATATTACATTATGACCCTTACGCACAACCTGCACGTAATACGGTTAAAGAAGTGTATACGCAGATCATCAATGATTATACAACCGGTTTTAATTCAGCACCATCTTATACCAACTCTGTTACATTAAGCAAGTATGCAATTGAAGGTTTACTTGCAAGGGCTTATTTATATATGGGTGATAATGCCAATGCAAAAGATGCAGCGGTTGATGTAATTAATAACAGCGAATTTTCTTTGGTAAGCGTTGATCAGTATGCTGCATTGTGGGCCGATCCAGGCATTCATACAGACGCAGTTGAAATAATGTTTGAAGTAGATGCAGATATAGTTAATAACAACAACTTTGATGACCTCGGCGGTATTTATGCCAACGTGTACCAGGACATTTATTGCACACAGGATCTGTACAATTTATACAGCAATACCGATGTGCGCACTTCTGTATTAATTCCTGCAACTACAAAAGCCGGGGCTCCTGCAGTCATCGTGTATAAATACCAGAATGCAGCCAACACAAAAGACAGGGATAATATAAAAGTTCTACGGCTTTCTGAGATTTATTTAATAGCTGCTGAAGCTTCTCTGCCAACCAATGAAGATGATGCAAAAACTTACCTGAATTCAATCGCTCAAACAAGAGATCCTTATTTTCCCGGGTATAATTCTTCAGGAACAGATCTTTTAAATGATATTATTACTGAAAGAAGAAAAGAACTTGCATTTGAAGGAGATCGCTTTTATGATCTTAACCGGTTGAAACGCGGGATAGAAAGGCAAAGTGATCCTGCTTCAATTCCCGGGCCTTTGTCTATTCCTTATGCTGATTATCATCGCGTGGCGCCTATTCCGCAAAGTGAGTTGCAGGCCAATCCGAATATTCAGCAAAACCCGGGTTATCAATAGTAGTAATGCAAATGAAGATTTAAAGGTAATAAAACTCTTTGCACATCATTTCGATCCCGAACTTTCGCATAGGCGTCAGGATAACTTTCTTTATGCAGCACTTAAATACTGTTATTATATGCTCAAAGCCGCATGGCTTCGTTGTCACAACGGCGCTGCTTTCGCTTCTTTGAAAAAATGTCCGCCAAGGCGGATTTTTTCAATCCCGCCTTCGGCATGAGCGAACCGAAAGAGGCGCCTTATGTGACAACTGGTAACAACCTGAAATTACAGGCACTAATTGCTCTGAAACTCAAACTGGTTCTATATTTAAAGGGATCACACCTGCTTCTTAACCTGACGCGTATGTGAACTTTCGGGAGAGAAATCTCAAATTATTTTTAAGCTTACAATAATGTAGGGATGTCTAACTATCATTCAATATAACGATACAAGCCTTTCTAAGAATATGAAAGCGCCTATATTATACCTGTTCCAAAGCATCAATATTTCTGCGGATGATTTGCTTATCGGTTTGGGTTTTAGCCAATGCATATGCTTTTTCAAAATTGCATTTTGCTTTCATGTTGTCAATGCCTTTATATAGTTCACCCAACAAAGCGTAGTAAAAATGATTATTGGATAGCTGTAATTTTTCCGCTTCAACAATAGCAGCTTTTTTTCCTTGTGTTTTTGAAAGCGCAAAGGTTCTGTTCAAAGCAACAACAGGTGAATATTCTATCATCAATAAACGATTATACAATTGAAGGATACTCTCCCATTTTTCTTTGGTATCTGTTTTAATGGTATGCCAGTAAGCAATACTCGCTTCAATATGATATTTTGAAATTTCATTGCCGGTTGATGCTTTATTCAAAAAATAAATGCCTTTATTTATAAGTTCCTTATTCCATAAACTTTCATCCTGTTCTTCATACAAAACAGGTTCTCCATTCTTATCTTTTCTTGCTTCAAATCTTGACGCATGAAAACACATTAAAGAAAGCAAAGCATTTACATTGGGTTGATTTGTTGTTTCATTTTCAACCAGCAAATAACTTAAGCGCATTGCTTCCAAACAAAAATCTTCACGCAAAACAGCATCCTGGCTTTCTGAATAATAACCTTCATTAAATAACAAATACAGTGTAGTTAATACTGTTTCCAGTCTTTTGTTTATTTCTTTTTCTGAAGGAAATTCGATCTGTACATTTTCCTGCTGCAGCTTTTCTTTTGCGCGGTATAATCTTTTGTTGATGGTTTCTTTATTGGTAAGAAAAGCATTGGCAATTTCTTCAATTCCAAAACCACAAAGTACACGCAACGCCAAACCTATCTGCGCTTCTGCCGGAATGGAAGGATGACAAATAGCAAACAACATTTGTAACTGACTGTCTGAAATATTTTTTTCTGAAAGATCTATTTCTATTTCTTCACTGTTTGCTGATGAGCGTTTTAACTGCGGCTCAATTTTTTTGCTGAATGTTTGATTGCGCGCCATTAAATTCTTTGCCTTGTTTTTTGCAACGGTATATAACCATGCGACAGGGTTTGGCGGCACGCCTTTATAGCTCCATATTTCCAATGCCGATAAAAAAGTTTCGCTGGCAATGTCTTCAGCAGCTTCCATATGTTCAATACCAAAAAGCCTGCATAGCACAGCAGTGATCTTTGTGAACTCCGTTCTGAATAAATGCGGTATTAGTTCTTCTGATGCCATTAAGTTAAAAGCCTCAGTTAAGAGGCTTTATTTTAATTATTGTCTTCAGGATTTACTGCCGGCCTCACTTCAACCTTGCCTCCGCCGCCTGTTACCATCGGGCATTCTTTGGCAAACTCAACTGCTTCATCAATAGAATCTGCTTTTACTATCATAAAACCATTAATAAACTCTTTTATTTCAGTAAAAGGTCCATTGGTTACTACGTTGCCCGGACCAACAACTTTTGAATCTGTAATACCTAAACGACTGCCGCGGCTTGCAAGTTTATCCTGTGCAGCAATACTACCCATCCAATTCATCCAGCTTGACATCATTTGCTCAGCCTGTTCTTTTGTAGGCGGCGCAGATGGCGTGGATGAAGTTCTGAAAATTAATACAAACTCTTTCATAATTGTTTTTTTAAAATTTGAAAAAATATTACGGTTACATCGGAGCGATCTCTCTTACTTCAACATTACCGCCTGTAAGTAAAACAGGGCAGCCTTTTGCAAACTCAACTGCTTCATCATATGATTCAGCTTTTATTAATGAATAACCGCCGATGGATTCTTTTATTTCCATGTAAGGGCCATTGGTTACAATGCCATTGCCCTTAACAATTCTTCCGGAGTCATAAAGCCTGTTGCCTTTATCAATAAGTTTATTTTGATTGGCAATACCTTCAAGCCAATCCATCCAGCGTTTCATCATCGCCTGGCCTTCTTCTGCAGTTCTTTCCTGCATACCGGTATAATCTGCTTTGTATACGAACAAAAAATCTTTCATGTCTATTTATTTTTATTAATTATGATTAATGCGTACCATCGTTTTTTAGCGATCTTTCTTACTTCCACCGTATTGCCTTCGCCCTGCAACACCGGGCAACCTTTCGCAAATTCAACTGCTTCATCAACTGAACCTGCTTTTACAATTATAAACCCGCCAATGGTTTCTTTTATATCACCAAATGGCCCGTTGGTTACCATTTTGCTGTGATGCACCACTTTTGCATCATCAAAAGGCAGGCCTGTGCCACTGCTAAACTTGTTTTGAGCAGCAATACCGCCGATCCAATCCATGGTTTGTTTCATCCATGTTTGTATCTGCTCCGGTGAAGCAACTTTTTTACCATCTTCATGCCTGAAAATGAGAATAAATTCATCCATATTTTTTTGATTTTTATGTATCGCTTGCACGATACAGTTATTAATAAATTTGATCGATACTTTTACAACAATTAAAGTTTTACAGATTGGACAAAACCACAAAAATTTTTTTCTTTAAAGAATAAAAACATCAAACTTTTTTTAATGAACGAATTAAAAGAAAAATTACGCGTTGATAAATATCTCTGGAGCATCCGCATTTATAAAACAAGAGCGCAGGCTTCAGAAGCTTGTGAAAAAGGAAAAGTAAAATTGAATGATGTTAGTGTAAAAGCATCAAAACATGTTGCTGTTGGAGATGTTTATCACATTAAAACATCTGAGAGAAAATGGGTGATACAGGTTACAGGTTTATTAGATCATCGCGTTCAGTACAGCGAAGCCATAAAATATTATATTGATCTTACACCTGAAGAAGAAAAAGAAAAATTGAATGTACAATCCGAGAGTTTTTATACAGGCAAACGCTTAAGCAAAACCGGTAAGCCAACAAAAAAACAACGCCGGGATTTTGATGATTTTACCAATGAGTTTTAATGTTATTGCAAGGAATGGCACGAACGGTATTAGCCCTGCTTTCTTTCTGTTTGTTTTTTTATGGATTCTTCAATAACTGCTTTATTATCCTCATCAGCCTCAGACAATACTTTATTGTATTCATCCAGTTTGGCATCGATCCAGGCAAGATGCCTTTCTATTTTATGCTCATTGAAATTATTTTTCTTTGAATTCTGTGCCCGCAGTTTAGTACTGTCTCCTGCCACCAGTTTACCACCGATGAGGTCAAAATGTTTGGCAATACTTACTGTAAGGCGAAACACTTTACGAATGGCCTTTTCATTGTCTCTTCTGAAGTTGGAAATGGTGTTGTGATCAGGAGCAAGCTCTTTCATTAACCACATTACTTCAATATTGCGTTTGCATTCTTTTTCCAGCTGACGGCTTGAGCGGATATGATTAAGATAACCATACACATAAAGCTTCAGCAGGTCTTTGGGATGATAGGCAGGCCTCCCTTCTTTACTCTCTTTGATATTAAATTTGAAGTCTGCAAGCTGAATACTTTCAACAAATAAATCTATGGTACGTACTTCATTATCCTGTTCTATGATCTGATCAAGTGATTGAGGGAAAAGAATACTTTGGGTTCTGTTTTTTCCTTCTATAAATTGCATGTAACAAGTTACTTCTCTATTGAAGTAAAAACAACTTATCTTATTAAGAAATGTGAATAGTTTTTAGACAGTCTGACGAGCAAGGCTTGCTGCTGTGCTGGTATTTTATAACGTCTCAGCCCGGAACTGAAGCCCAATAGAATTACTGATGATGAAGTTAAGAACAAAAGTTCAATAGAATTGCGTCTGACCGAACCGCTGCTGATGCGAACAAAAAGATGAGGATTTATTCGTCAGCCAGCATAGCAGCAAACCCCATGTTAGCGGTTCGTTGTTTTCTTGTATTTCGTAATATTTATTTTATAAAACGGTGAATTGCTTTATCAGCGTTATCTTGAAATGTAGTATTTTTCAAATCAGTATAAAAACTGCTCTGGTCAACCATATCCCCTGATAACTTACCTTCTTTACTTGCATAAAAAACGCCACTTTTATATCGCTCATCCGAAATGCCATCTACAAAGCGTTTTGCACCTACTTCCAGCTTATGCACCATTCCTCCTATCAATGGGAATACAACAGGCATCATAAAATACTTCAACATAAATTGCATTGCCGGGGGAAGATTATCTGGTGCCTGAGTTCCCTTTGTGTTCCCGGGACTCATGACAACAAATTTTAGGTCGGGATATTTTCTTGCCATTGCCAAGGTCCACATAGTTGCTGCATATTTGACATATCCGTATGCTTGCGTTACATCAAATTTATTACCAAAATATGAACCGTCAAGCACAGCAGTAAACTCATCTACAGAAGAAGTTTTCATTGCCACCGGTTTCATTCCAAGCATCTTTACTCCTGGTACAGCTTCTGCACTGACTGATAGTACTGCTTTTTTCAACTTATCATGTTTTATTAATTCCTCCACTAAGATCACATGACCTAAAATATTCGTA
>JABDAV010000016.1 GCA_013289015.1 Bacteroidota bacterium
TTAGTTTTGCGTTAACAGCTTATCTTCACCTCGGGTAAGTAATTTTAAAACATATTTCCTGTTGGCAAAACGAAAAAATTATTTATGGAATTTGTAAGATTATCAGGACTGTTTAGTTTATTAATACTGACCGCTGCGTGCAATGAAAATACCACTTCTGCAGATGCTAACGCAAAAGCAATAGCTTCTGTTGCAGAGGCAAAGATCGACGGAGCAGTTTCTTGTAGTGTGCTGGGTTTCAGCAAAGCGGATAGCGTAACCTACATGGGCCAGGGAGGCAAAGAATTTAAACCTACGCTTGAAAACAGGTACAAACCTTCTTACAATGTAGAAGGTATGGTATGGATACCGGGAGGTGAATTCAGCATGGGTAATGTAAATCCTGCGAGTATGGAAGATGGTGGCAAGGAAACGATGAACGATGCCCGTCCTGTACACCGTGTAAATGTAAATGGATTTTTCATGGATGCGAATGAAGTAACCAATGCTGAGTTTGCAGCTTTTGTTAAAGCCACAGGATATGTAACAGTTGCGGAAAGAACACCTACCAAAGAGGAATTTCCGGGTGCTCCGCCGGAAAATCTGGTTGCAGGTTCTGTTGTTTTCACGCCAACGGCAACTTCAGACCTATCTAACCACTATGACTGGTGGAATTATGTAAAAGGAGCCAATTGGAAGCATCCATTTGGTCCCGGCAGTGATGTTAAGGGAAAAGACAATTACCCTGTTGTACATGTATCATGGGAAGATGCGGCAGCTTATGCTAAATGGGCAGGTAAAAGATTGCCCACTGAGGCGGAATGGGAGTTTGCTGCAAGAGGAGGTAAGGCAGGCCAGTTGTATACCTGGGGTAACCAGCTAAAACCTGATGGCAAATGGATGGCTAATATTTATGAAGGTGTATTCCCTTCAAAAGATGAAGGCCTGGATGGATATGCAGGCATTGCGCCGGTTAAGCAGTATCCTGCAAATCCTTATGGACTGTATGATATGGCAGGCAATGTATGGGAATGGTGCAACGATTGGTATAAGCCTGATTATTATCAAACTCTTGCCGATGAAAGCGCTGTATCAAAAAATCCACAAGGCCCATCGGATTCTTATGATCCTGCCGAGCCGGATCAAAAAAAGAGAGTGCAGAGAGGCGGTTCATTTTTGTGTACCGATCAATATTGTACACGCTACATGGTTGGTACCAGGGGAAAAGGAGAGGTTAGCTCTGCCTCTAATCACATTGGGTTTCGTTGCGTAAAAGATGTACCGGCTAATAACTTAACAGCTCTTGTTAAATAAGGTATTTAATAATTTAAAAATGATCATTTGAAAATCAGGGGATTCCTTGTCTTTATATTATTGTTGCTTACCTTATTTGTGAATGCACAGGAAGAAAAACCTGCAAATAATCCAATTGATACTTCCAAAGAAAAAGATTTGATGGACGTAATAAAAGGTGTTCTGAACTCCAAACCTAAAAATGATACAACTAAAAAGACTTCTACTGTAACAGTACTGCCTGCTATAGGATATAATCCCAGCATAGGTTTCTTATTAGGCATTAACTTTTTACGGTCTTTTCGTAAGGGCGATCCTGCCACAACCAGCCTTTCTGTGGCACAGCTTGATGTTTCAGTTACTTCAAAAAAATTGCTCATTGCACGGTTCAGAACGAATATTTTCACAGCAGATAATAAATGGAATTTCCAGGGCAACTGGCAATATATGCGCAATTATGTAAACGATTTTGGATTGGGAGATGAAGCCCAAAAGAATCCGCCTGTAAACTATCCTATCCGTTTTAATTATTTCAGGTTTACTGAAAAAGCATTCCGAAGCTTAGGTAATAATTTTTACGCCGGCGGAGGCTTAAGTATTGATCTGCGAAATGACATACAAGACGAAAAGCTTGACAGTGTTACAACAACGCCGCATTACCGGTATAGTACTGCCAACGGGTTTAATCCCAATACATATTTTGTAAACGGGTTAATAGCAAACATTCAATATAATACAAAAGAGCATCCAAACAGGCCTTATAAAGGCATGTACATCGAAGCGAACATACGGTATAATACCAAGCTGATTGGTAGCACCGAAGAAGCAGGACAGTTGTATACAGAATTCAGAAAATACTGGAGCCTGTCTGAACGAAATCCTGAACATGTACTTGCTTTCTGGTATTGGGGCAGCTATCTTTTATGGGGAAAACTACCATATCTTGAACTGCCTAGCACAAGCTATGATACGTATAACCGCAGTGGAAGAGGCTATACTTTAGGAAGATTCAGAGGACCGGATTTTGTATATTGGGAAACAGAATACCGGTTCCCGATAAGCCAGGTTTCAAAACTTTTCAGCGGTGTGGTATTTACCAATTTCCAATCTTATTCTGATGCCAGTAATAACGGGCTTTTTAAACGCATAGAGCCTGCAGTAGGAGCAGGCCTCCGCATATTGTTCACCAAGGCATCCCGCACCAATATTTGTCTTGACTATGCACGTGGGAAATATGGCTCATCAGGTTTCTTTTTCGCGCTGAATGAAGCTTTCTAAAACAACTTTTCACATAATTATTTTGTAAGCTTTATCCAGGAAAGGGTAACGTGCATCATCTGTGGCTTTAACTGTCATTCACCTTCACATTGTATTTAACGAAATCCTGCTTATATAAAAATTGCAAAAAATAGAACACTATTATCTGGTTAGCAAATCTTATATTATAAAACCTGTTTATTTTTAAGGTAAAACCAACTTCATGAAAAATACACTGGTACTTATTCTTATCCTGCTTGCTTTTAAAACGCTTGCACAGGATGCCACTATTCAAAACCTGAAAACAGAATCATCGAAAACAATTGCAAAAGATCCCAACGATACCATTCCCAAAATATGGGAAACAGGAGGTTTGTTTAGCCTGAATCTTTCACAGGGTTCTTTAAGCAACTGGGCCGCGGGCGGTGAAAAATTTTCTATTGCCGTTAATTCTTTGCTTAACGCTTACGCATTTTATAAAAAAGACAAAAATAGCTGGGATAACTCGTTAACATGGAATTTAGGTTATGTAAAAACTACATCTCTCGGTACGAGAAAAAATGATGACCGCTTTGAATATACCAGCAAATATGGATATGCACTTGGTCCAAAACTTAGTTTGAGCGCCCTGTTTAATATAAGAACTCAGTTTTTTAAAGGCTATAATTATCCTGATGCCACTACGAAAGTTTATTCTTCCAATTTTTTTGCGCCTGCATATATCATATTAAGCCCTGGTCTTAATTACACTCCTGTAAAAAACCTTTCCATATTTGTTTCGCCTGCAACACCCAGATGGACTATTGTGAAGGATACAAGCCTGTCTGCTTTATACGGCGTTGATCCCGGCAAAAAAAGCGATTTCCAGTTTGGTGCATATGCAAGCATAACTTATATGGCTAATCTTGGAAAGATAGTTACTTATACAGGCAAGCTTGATCTCTTTTCCAACTACGAACATAATCCGCAAAATGTGGATCTATATATGACCAATCTTTTTGCAGCAAAAATCTCGAAGGTACTTTCAGTAACTTACAGCCTTACTTTAATTTATGATGATGATGTAAGGCAATTCGGGCCAAATTTTGATGCACCGGGTTTGCAGGTTCAATCATTGCTAGGGGTTGGATTGTTGCTAAAATTTTAACAATTGAAACAAGCGTTTATATACAAAAAGAAACGCCGGTTTTTTCGACCGGCGTTTCTTCTGAAATAGGTTAAATCATTCTCCCGCTTTTACCAAACCAAGCTTGGCTTCAAGGCTCAGTGTAGCGTGTGGCACTGCACGTAAACGGGCCTTATCAATTAATCTTCCTGTTACGCGGCAAATGCCGTATGTTTTATTTTCTATTCGTATCAATGCTTTTTCAAGGTGATCGATATAAGTGATCTGCCTGCTTGCCATTTGACTAAGCTGTTCTCTTTCCATGCTAATGCTTCCATCTTCCATCGTCATATAACGATTCTCACTCTCATCGCCGCCCATATCATCTTTCCGGGTGATCAATCCCTGCAGGTATGCCAGTTCCTTTTTAGAAGCATCAAGCTTTCTCTGGATCAATTCCCTGAATTCATTCAATTCAACGTCACTGTATCTTACAAGCGGCTCAGTTGATTTAACCTGTTCATGGCGCTGCTCAAGTGATTTGTAAGAAGGTTCATACGGCACACTTGTTTTTGCATTTATCTTAGGCAACTTAACTTCTTTTATAGGTTCGGGTTTTTTAGCAACTTTCTTTTCCGGGCTGACTACTTTTTCTTCGTGTTTTTTTTGTTTGGACATAGAATCTATATGTTTATCGTGCTTATTCACCTCAGCCCTTGGCTGAGCTTTTACTACGGCAGGTTTTACTGTTGTCACAACTTTTGTACTTGTTTTTTGTTTTACTGCAGGTTTTTTTGCTGCTTTTTTTGGAGCCGTTATTTTAGCCTTGGCTTTTACCACAGGTTTTGAAGTTTTACCCGCAGACTTGTGCACGGGCTTTTTATCTGCCTTAGGCTTTGCTTTTTTTGCTGCTGCAGCTTTTTTTGCCTTGGGCTTAGCTGCTTTTTTGATTGATTTTTTCTGTGGCATAGTACGTTATCCTTTTTTATTTACGCTCACTTTCAACAGGTTGTCATTAACTTCAATCTCAGTGCCATCATTGATTTCAGGCACCCAATTGAGATTATCTGCCAAAATTTCGGCGCAAATATAGTTTTTAAATGTATTTATAGAGGGTTTGAGTGCAGTATTGTCAACTACATTAACGAATATACGATCTGTGAGGTCTAAGCCTTTATCCTTTCTTATGTTTTGAACACGGTTCACAAATTCTCTTGCATCACCTTCCATTTTCAGCTCTTCAGAAAGCATTATATCCAAAGCAACGGTAATATTACCTTTTGAAGCCACACTCCAACCGGGAATATCTTCCGCAATAATTTCAAGTTCACTTGCTGATATGGTAAATTTCCCGGCTTTTAGCCCAATTTCAACAAAACCTGTTTTTTCAAGATCGCTGATCTGTTGTTGCGAAAAGTTGTTAATGATGGCTGCAGCTTCCTTCATGCCTGTACCAAGTTTTGCGCCCAGCAGCTTAAAATTGGGCTTTACTTTTTTATGAATGATGCTTTCAGCCTCAGTAACCAAATCTATTTTTTTGATATTAACCTCAGTCTTTATTATATCCTCAACTTTTTGCAGCTGAGCTTTCATTTCCGGATTTAACACCGGGATCAAGGCTCTTTGTAGAGGTTGACGAACTTTGATATTCGTTTTTTTACGAAGAGAAAGTATCAGAGATGATATATCCTGCGCCAATTGCATTCTTTCTTCAAGTGCGGTATCAACCAGGCTTTCTTCCGCAACAGGGAAATCTGTATGGTGAACAGAGTCAACGGCAAACCGTTTTGTTACTTTATTCAAATTATTGAATACTGCATCACTGAAGAACGGAGACACAGGCGCCATCAATCTTGAAACTACATCCAGGCATTCATACAGGGTTTGATAAGCAGATATTTTATCTGTTTCATATTCGCCCTTCCAGAATCTTCTGCGGCAAAGCCTCACATACCAGTTACTTAAATGTTCATCAAGGAATTCTTCGATCAATCTTCCTGCTATAGTAGGTTCATAATCATCCATAGCCTCGTTCACTTTCTTAATTAAGGTATTAAGCGAGGAAAGCACCCATCTGTCAAGTTCAGGCCTTTGCTCTACCGGAATATAATCTTCTTTAAAAGCAAATTCATCTACATTAGCATACAAAGCAAAAAACTGGTAAGTATTATATAAGGTACCAAAGAATTTGCGCTGTACTTCTTTAATGCCGTTAAGATCAAATTTTAAATTATCCCAGGGAGAGGCATTGGTTACAAGATACCAGCGGGTAGCATCAGCCCCGAAATCGTTTATGGTTTTGAAAGGATCGATAACATTCCCAAGACGTTTACTCATTTTTATACCATTCTTATCCAACACTAACCCGTTAGAAACACAGGTTTTAAATGCCAGTCCCGGGTATTTTTCATCTGATACTTCAATACCATTCGCTTTCAACTCATCCTGAACGGATTCTTTAATAAGCGCAGCTATTGCATGCAGCGTATAAAACCATCCGCGGGTTTGATCAACACCTTCTGCGATGAAATCCGCCGGATAATTGGCAGCGAAAGTTTCTATATTCTCAAAAGGAAAATGCCACTGAGCGTAAGGCATTGCTCCACTGTCGAACCAAACATCCACCAGCTCAGGCACACGTTTCATTGGTTTGCCCGAAGAAGAGACCAGAACAACTTCATCAACCAATGGCTTGTGCAGATCAAGGTTATCGTCTGATAAGAATTGCGCATTAATAGTATGAATGGTATCGTCTGCCTTTTTTGCTTCGGCTTTTAATTCTTCAATTGAACCAATACAAATTTCTTCTTCACCATCTTTTGTTCTCCAAACCGGAAGCGGCGTGCCCCAGAAGCGGCTACGGCTTAAATTCCAGTCAACCATATTCTCAAGCCAGTTACCAAAACGGCCTTCCCCTGTGCTTTTAGGCTTCCAGTTAATAGTTTTATTCAGCTCAACCATCCTGTCTCTTAATGCGGTGGTTTTAATAAACCATGCATCAAGCGGATAATATAAAACGGGTTTATCCGTTCGCCAGCAATGCGGATAACTGTGCTCATATTTCTCTACTTTAAAAGCGCGGTTCTCTTTTTTAAGCTTTACAGAAATATCAACATTCACATCCTGGTATGCAGGATCGTCTTTATAATCTTTTACATACCGGTTGCTGAATTCACCCAGGCCATCTACAAATTTTCCTTCCCGGTCAACCATTGTTAAAATACCAATGTCATATTTCTTTCCGATCTTAAAGTCGTCAGCGCCAAAAGCAGGAGCTGTATGTACAATACCGGTTCCATCTTCCGTGGTTACAAAATCACCTAACAGAACCTTGAAAGCATTTAGGTTGCCTGTTTTATTGGCTTCGAAAGGAAGCAATTGTTCATAAGAAATACCTTCTAATTCCTTGCCTTTAAATTCAGCTAAAATTTTCCAGGAAAGCGCCCCCTCTCTGCCGCCCCCTTCAGAGGAGGAATTTTTAACTCCGGAATTTTCAAAATCCCCGTTTTCATTTTCGGGCTTAAAATATTTATGTAATAATGCTTTTGCAAGAATTACATTAACCGGCAAATGTGTATATGGATTAAACGCTTTTACCAGCACATAATCGATATCGCCACCAACGGTTAATCCGAGGTTTGAAGGCAAAGTCCATGGAGTGGTTGTCCAGGCAAGGAAGAAGACGCCCTCTAACCCTCTGAAGGGGGAATCCAACCATGCTTCTTCTCCATATTGCAAAAGTTTTTTTGCGAAAAGATGCTCTTCTTTTTTTCCCTTTAGGGTTAGGGCAAACATTGCCACCACGCTCGTATCCTTCACGTCTTTATAACAACCCGGTTGATTCAATTCATGCGAGCTTAAACCGGTTCCCGCCGCCGGTGAATAAGGCTGAATACTCACATCTTCATATAACAAGCCTCTTTTGTATAACTGTTTCAGCAGCCACCAAAGCGATTCGATATACTCATTTTTGAAAGTAATGTAAGGATGGTCAAGGTCGACCCAATAACCAATCTCCCTGGTTAGGTCATCCCATTTGTCTTTATAGCGAAGTACTGCCTCACGGCATTTCCTGTTATAGTCTTCTACTGATATTTTTTTGCCGATATCTTCTTTAGTAATGCCAAGTTCTTTCTCAACACCTAATTCTACCGGCAATCCATGCGTATCCCAACCACCTTTACGCTGTACCTGAAAACCCTTCATTGTTTTGTAGCGGCAAATAATATCTTTTATGGTTCTGCCGATCACGTGATGGATACCTGGCATGCCATTAGCGCTGGGAGGCCCCTCATAAAAAACAAAAGGCTGCCTGCCTTCCCTCAGAGAAACGCTTTGTTCAAATGCTTTTTCTTCCTTCCACTTGCTTAGAATCTCCTTTTCGATTGCGGGGAGATTTAAGCCGGAAAATTCTTTGTATTTAGCTCCCATTACCCTAAAAATACCTGCCTTTAATTTGTAAAAGTGTGCAAAGGTAGGAATATACTCTTAAATTTATAAGCCGAGCTTAACTGTAGTATATCTGCTAAAAAATTATACAACAGTATAGCTGATGCAATGCAACGCCCTCTAATCCGGATAGCAATTTACTTTCCCGCCCCTGCAGGAGGCTGGTATTCGGGAACCACATTATGTACAGGTTTAACCGTTTTAAGAAAGGCAAATATGGCTTTTAATTCATTATCCGTCATTTTGCTGAAATTATTAATAGGCATTGGTGGCATAAGAGGCCTTGCCCCCTGGATTCCTTTATACAGTCCTTCCCTTATGCAGGTTATGAATTGATTTTCGGACCAAGCGCCCAAACCTGTTGAATCAGGCGTAAGATTAGCCGCATAAGAAGTGCCCCAGGGTCCGTTCCAGGCTGTAAGATCATAAGTGGCAGCCATACCTTTTGCAAGCTGATCAGGCGTTAAAGCTGCAACCGGCGCCTGTGACGGATGGCCCGAAAGTGCCAGGTTTGTATCTTCAACAGGACCTTTGTCGGTCATTTTCTTTGGCGTATGGCAATCGCCGCAACCTGCAATTATTACCAGATGTTTGCCCCATTCAACCTGGCTTGGGAAACCTGCATACGGGTTTGAAGCGGAAATACCGGAATCAGCACTTGATGCAGTATTATCGGTGCTGCCTGTACAATTGTAAAGAGAAAAGCAAAAGCTGCTTAAAATAACAAATGTTACGAATTGACATTTCATTTCAATTGGTTTTGATGTTTTGGCAAGAATGTTTGGTAAAAGTTTGGATGTTAGTTTATAGTATAAAAATTCGTTATGAAGAAAGGAAATAAATTTCAGATGTAAAAATTAAATGCCATAAATTTTCAGGTACGCCCTGAAAATTTCCATTGCGCTCTGATAATAGCAGTATACGTAACCGAAATCTTTCATCATCCTTTCCAGCTTCTTCTCTTCCCAGCGAAAAATTTCCACTTAATTGTGAAAAGGTCTCACAGTATTGTGAAGACTTCCGCTTGCCTGTGAAGGGTGAAGGATGTTCGCAATAAAGGTTTCTGCTTACCTGTGAAAGGCTTAAAATAAAAAAACCTGTCAGGTTTTACAACCTGACAGGTTAAATATAAATCAGTTGAAACTTATACTTCTTCTGCCTGCAATTTCTTCTGTTGGCGCTTTCTTTCTTCTTCTTCCAATATCACTTTACGCATGCGGATAAAGTTTGGCGTTACTTCAATACATTCATCAAACTGTATGTATTCCATGCATTCTTCCAGCGACATTAATGTTTTAGGAGCAATGCGCGAGGCATCATCGCTGCCGCTTGCACGGTGGTTGGTTAATTTTTTCATTTCCGTTGCATTTACAACCAGATCGCCTGGCTTAATATGCTCGGCAATTATTTGTCCTGTATAAACTTCTTCACCCGGATCAACAAAAAATCTTCCGCGATCCTGTAATTTATCTATAGAATATGCTGTTGTTCTTTCCTGGTTTTTAGAGAGCAATACACCGTTGTTCCTTCCGGGAATAGACCCCTTCCATGGCTTATATTCAATAAACCTGTGCGACATTACTGCTTCGCCGGCTGTATTGGTAAGCATGTTTGAGCGTAAACCTATTAAGCCTCTTGAAGGAATTTCAAATTCAAGATGCTGCATTTCGCCCTTAGTGTCCATAACATGCAATTCACCTTTACGCTGGGTAACAAGATCAATCACCCTGCCACTATATTCATTGGGTACATCAACAACCAGTGTTTCAAAAGGCTCGCATTTTTTTCCATCAATATATTTTACCAAAACCTGCGGTTGTCCAACCGTTAGTTCATAGCCTTCGCGGCGCATGGTTTCAATCAATATGCCGAGGTGTAAAATTCCACGACCAAATACGAGGAAACTGTCAGCACCGCCGGTATCTTCTACCCTTAAAGCAAGATTTTTTTCTGTTTCTTTAAAAAGCCTGTCGCGCAAGTGACGGGATGTAACAAACTTTCCGTCTTTGCCATAAAAAGGTGAATTATTGATGCTGAACAACATACTCATTGTTGGTTCATCAACACTGATTATAGGTAAAGCTTCCGGGTTTTCTCCGTCGGCGATTGTATCTCCGATAGTAAAATTTTCCAATCCTACCACGGCACAAAGATCGCCGGCGTTTACTTCGCTTACTTTCTTTTTGCCCATGCCTTCAAATACATACAATTCTTTTATGCGGCATTTTTTAATATCTCCGTCAACCTGCATTAAAGAAATGGGTTGATTTTCTCTTATAACACCGCGTGCAACTTTACCAATAGCAATTCTTCCAAGAAAGGATGAATAATCCAGAGAAGTGATCTGCATTTGCAAGCTTCCTTCGCTTACCTGTGGTTCAGGAACATATTTCAAAATGCCATCCAATAATGGCATAATATCTTCTGTGGGTGTTAAAGAATCATTGAACCAGCCATGCTTTCCACTGCCGTAATAGGTAGGGAAATTGAGCTGATCTTCTGTAGCATCGAGATTAAAGAAAAGCTCAAATACTGCATCATGCACTTCGTCCGGACGGCAGTTGGGCTTGTCTACTTTATTAATAACAACAATTGGATGGAGATTTAACTGCAAGGCTTTCTGCAACACAAAACGGGTTTGCGGCATCGGGCCTTCAAAGGCATCAACCAGTAATATAACACCATCAGCCATTTTCAGCACGCGCTCTACCTCACCGCCGAAATCAGAGTGACCAGGAGTATCTATTACATTTATCTTAACGTCTTTATATACTACAGCGGCATTTTTAGAAAAAATAGTAATACCACGTTCACGTTCAAGATCATTGCTATCCATGATCAGTTCGCCGGTTTCCTGGTTATCACGAAAAACCTTAGTGGCGTGCAGAATTTTGTCAACGAGGGTGGTTTTACCATGGTCAACGTGCGCAATGATTGCTATGTTCCTTATCTCCATCTTCAAAAATTGAGGCGCGAAGGTACGCAATTTAGGCCCGGTGGCAAAGTGTTTAAGTGTTACGGTATTGTTGTATCTCGGCTTTTAAAGTTCAAGATCAAGTTATAAAAGAAATAAACTCCTTAAGGAGTTCATTTCACTATAAAATCGTTAAGTTCAAGTGCTATTTCTATTCTTTTATAACCTTTTGGCTATAGATCGCTTTACTATTTTGCACCACCTGTACCATGTAAACGCCCGGTTTAAGATCACTGCCAAATCTTATGGTGTTATTATTAATTGCCTTGGTAGATAATAACCTGCCTTGTACATCTGAAATGCGTAAAACGGATGAGCCTGTTTCGGATTTTTGAATATATAAAACGAATTCATCCTGGCTTGGATTAGGGATTACCGAGAATGAAACCAACGAGGTTGCTTTGACTGAAGCATTATTGCCGGAAACAGAAAGTGTTTGATAAATAACAGCACCGGAACCTGAACCCTGGAAGACTTCTACATTACCGTCATTATAAAGATCTACCCAACAAAGGGGCGTGTAAGTATAATTTGCTTCTGATTTAGATTGAAAAGCGGGGGCATCTGCAGTATTCGCAGAAAATCTGGGGTTATATCTTGATCCTGTATTTTGATAATAGTCGTTGTTAACAAACAGATCAGGCAGCCCGTCTTTATTCCAATCCTGGAAGGAAATGTTATAAACACGTTGGGAGGTTAGAAAATTAAATGGATTGCGCGAACCGGTAGCATGTATAAACACAGGATTTTTTGCGTTACCTGTATTTTCAAAATAATTCACTGTTCCATCCTGGTCTGCTACCAGGCAGTCATAATCACCATCGCCATCTATATCTGCAAAAGCAGCCTGTGCAACACCTGAAGCTACAAATTGTACCATGCTTAACGGGTTAAATGCAGCAGAGCGTTTTTCAAAAACAGGATTGGTTTTACCGCCGGTATTTTCGTAATACATAATTGCACCTGTTCTGCCATCGCTTATAAAACAATCGTAATCACCATCGCCATCTATATCAATAAAATAAGGAATAGACAAAGTGTTTGCGATTACATCATTGAGTGGATTTGCCGCACCGGTTATATTTCTAAAAACAGGGTTTTTATTGTTTCCATCATTTCTGAAAAAATATATTTTAGAAATTTTGCCATTTGCATATTCGCCTACAAAACAGTCGAGATCATTATCCCCGTCAATGTCAACAAAAAATGGATGGCTTTCTCCTTTCACAGCGGGCAAATTTTTTAAAGGGTTATTGTTGTTAACAACAAAGCTTTTCTGTTGTCCCATTGCAAGGCCGGAACAGGTTATTGTTACGCATGCAATCAGGGCTTTATAAACAATGCCTGGTATATAATGAAGTTTCATAATAAAATAATTAATTGGTGTATTGAACTTTAGTCTACCATATTTACAGGTTGAAACATTAATTGGGCGCTGATTCCCAAAACAGACCCACAGGTTGTACTTACAAAGGTTTTAAGATCCTGTGCCCTGCGGTTAATATCGTTAAAGGTTCTGATGGTGGGACTTGTTTTTGAAGGCCTTAATGCAGGGTCCTTTACTGACATTTTACCATTGGTTGAGTCATTATCAAAATCGATGGCGCCACCACTTCCGGCTTTGCCGGTTAAAAATCCTGAAAGTGTTGTTTCTGTACCAAAAAAGACCGGATCAACATGCGTAAAACCGGTTTGGGTTTCGCCGGCATGGCAGCCATTACAGGTTTGCAGTGAAAAATTGCTTCTTGCATTACCACTTTTTATAAAAGTCTTTTTATTGGTGGAATCTGTTCCATCCCAGTGAAAGGGCTTGGGGGGAACGGGATTTCCTGTAGGAGCTGTCATGATATGAGATGCCGCTCCTAAAAACGCAAATCCCTCCCATTGGTCAGGCACAATAAACTGGGCTTTCAGAATAGTACCGGCGTTTTGATTAACATAAGCCGCCATTCTTTGAACATCGCTATTTATGATTTGCGAATCATACCTGTCAGCAGGGGTTTGACCAACTGTGGTTTGAATAAGACTACCTGAAGTGTCTACATGAAATTCCTTTAATTCCCATATCTTAGGTTGAGGCGATAAAGTAATCTCATTTGTTCTTAATTGAGCCAGTGAACTCTGGTTAGGGGCATTTGGATTAGTTCCACATAACGTAAACTGGTCTGTCAGGGCTTGCAGCGCCTGGTTATACGCACTGCTGCCTAAAGTAAGATTTTTTAAATTGAACCATTGCTGCGCCCAGCTTTTCAAGGAATCACAGGTATTAGGCTTATATACAGAATATTCAAAAATTACTGTCATGTTTAAAGCTGCAGTGCAATTGTTATTTATTAAACAATACATCAGACGTCCTTCGCCACAGAGATCAAAAGGCATTGTAAATTTTTGCCCTGTTCTCAAATCAAACCTGTTTGCAATAGCAGTTAATTTAAAAGGAGCAAAACGCATATCAAGCTGGCCCTGGGGATTGCCCACACTCTTGCTTGCGCTAAGCCATGGGTTTAATATCTGATTGTTCATAAGTGTACGCGCCTGCACTGTATCACCGTTTACTATTTGAGTAGTTAGCCAGGTATTCAGCCAGTTCTTTACAAAATCTGAAAGCTGCGCGTCTGTAGCTATCTGGCCCGGGCTTTTTGATGCAAGCTGCCTCATTATCGTTCCAAAACTCCAGGCCCCATTTACATTACCTTTCTGCGTACAGAAATTCCAGGTGCGCACAGTGTCTTCAACTACGCCAAGGTTGGTGATAAAAACACAATTGTTGGCAATGGTAGTCATTAAATTACTGCCTGGAGTTTTTGAAGTAGCAGATCCAAGCGCATTTGTTATACCAGCTATTGAAACGGCCTTGTTGGCATCAAAATCCTGTGTATCGAAAGTTCCGGCAACATTCGGGTCATATACCAATTCACGGCTTACATAGCGATAAGGCTTATACCCGTTATCTTTCATTTGCTTCAGGATATCGAATGCCTGTTGCCTGAATTCTTTTACGTCTGCATCTATTCTGGCAGTGTATAAGCCATCACCGGCTTTTTCATCATATCCTTTACCATCATCCTTAAATGTTATTGTATAGCCATTGGATATAGTTACAGATGAAGCAGAATAATTTTCTTTTGAGTAATAAACCATCATAATCAAATGGCTATTATCCCCGGGAATCTTCTTAATTAATACATCTTCTGCTCCCGGAATGCTGTTGAATTCAGGATGCCGGTTTCGGTCTGCATTGTCAATAAATGTCATTACCTGAAGATCTGATTGCGCATCTGGATTGAGACTTGTATAGGGATGTATATAAGCACTCAATTGTTTGCCTGAATTGTTAAACTTCCAGGATAATAAAGTAACTGTTACTACCAATAGTGTAACAATGGTTAAGGTTTTTTTTGAAGTTTTCATGGCTTCCGGTTTGGAGGTAAACTAATATTAAACAAAAAGAGCGCCAAAAGGCAAAAAATTATTTATCTACTTCATAATCAACTGCAGCTCTGTTTGACTGAGAAGATATACTTACTAAACTCTGAGTTTCTACCTCAGGTCGCCCATAATTATTTATACGCAAATTTAGTGAATCCATCCGGATTTTCTAAGAAATTCGATTAATTGTTGATTCGTTGCAGACATTGCCGGAATCCAGTCGCTGATTTTTTCACGCTTCCACCAAATGCCTTGCGGATTTCCGGGCTTTGCAAAGCTGTATTTATACAAAACCGCTCTAATATACCTGGGCGGCTTATCGGGGAAAGGATTTTTTGCAAACAAACCTGTTGCCTCCGGATCGTTGTGCAATAATTTCCATTCAAGGTTAAAAGTCCATGGATATTGATCCGGAGTTGACATGGAAGCAAACCACATCTGCCAGTCGAGCCGCAATTGGTAAGGTGCTATTTGCGGGGGCATTTTATCCGCATCAACAGGCAACCCTTTGTAGATATAAGGTTTCCAATGGGCTTTATCTGTAGAGTCGTTGTCTGAAGTTCCTTCAAACACAACATTCAGGCGTTCTTGCCCAACCGTACCAAAAGCGCCATAAGTATTTACCAAATCAAGCGGATCAAACGATGTGTTCATGATCTGCTCTGATGAAAACAGGTTAAAAGCAGGTTGAATACTTAAGCATACAATGATCATTGTAACAACCCACGCTGTTGTTTGCATTGGTTTGGATGGTACTGCATTATCAGCCGCAGTTGCTGCTTTGCGTACCAGGGCTGCCGGTAACAGCTTTGACCAAAAAACATCATCAAAACAAGCTAAAGCGGGGATAATGGTAAGCCAGTTAAGGAATGAGAGATTACCGCTGAGTGCAATGTTCAATTGAAATAAAACAATTACTACGCCTGCAATATGGCGCGCTGTTCTTGGCAAAAAAATAAACCAGGGTGCCGCCAGTTCCGCCAAGAAATTAAACCATACACCTATTTTTAAAACAGTTCGCGGAAGAAAATGAAACCAGCGGCTGAGCGGACCCGGAATAGGTTGTGTTTCAAAATGATAATACAGCGCTGTGCCGTTCCGCCAGTTAACATCCCATCTTATTTTAATTAAACCCGAGCCCAGCATAATGCGGAAGATGAGCCATCTGAACAACACGATTATTTGAAAAGGCGGAGCATGTTTTGGAAAAGGCCGCATATCTGTAAGCGGGCAAAGAAAAATAGCAAGAAAGCCTGTTTCAAGTAACTGGATCTCCCAGCCGTAACTGTACCAATCCCCGCCTAAATGCACAAACGACATATACAGGAACCAAAGCACAGTAAGTATTATAGCATTTGCATAACCCGCGGCAACAATGCATGAAAGTAAAAAGCCAATCCATGCAACTGCAATAAGTGTTGTATCTGAATGCCCGAACCAAAACAGCGAAGGCAACTGTATAAATGCTTCCGTTGGCCCAACTGCATCTGTCCATTGCTTTATATATAATGATACTGGCAGCAAACCATCCGAACCAATTAAAGGCAGTATTTGGTTTATAGCTACAAGAAAAGCAACCGCATAAATAATTCCCAGCAACCGCAATATTATGAAGCGTGTAAGCCAATAAGTATGCGGTCTGCCTGTTGGTAAAGGAATTTTTGCAAACCCAAGGTTCAATGTGTTTTTCGTTGTCATTAAAGCTCTTTAATTAATTATTGATGTCTTTAATGTTTGCGTGTATGCGCGCTCTGTTACAAATCAGCTTATGTAAAATGCTGTCATCTTAAGTAACCATTAAGGTATTCAAAAACTTTTTGCCGTATATAATCCGCGTCAAACATAGGACCGTAGTGTGGCGCATTAGGTACAATGATCAGGTCATTTTTCACATTATTCAATGTAAGCCAGGCATGCAGGATCTTTGATTGTGTATTAGGTACTGATTCATCTTTTTCGCCCTGTACAATTAAGAATGGCGGATCGTTTTTATCAACATAGGTCACGGGGCTTGCAAGCTTTGCAATATCGGGCCTGTTCACCGGCATTGCACCCAATAATAGCGAAACAGGATTGCGCATATTATTAATTGCTGTATCAGGATTATTGGCAAGCATTATAAGATCTGAAGGGCCATAAAAATCAAGAGCGAGTTTAATTTTAAAATGTGCAGGCGCTGCATAAAATTGTTTTACATTATTGTTGTTTGATAAAGCCAGCAGTGAAGCCAGGTGCCCGCCGGCAGAAAAGCCAATCACTGCAATTTTATTTCTATCAATATTATATTTTGAAGCATGCTGGTATAAAAATTCAATAGCACTGTTGCAATCTTTTATTTGCGCAGGAAAAACACTGTCTGTGCTGTAACGGTAATTAATAGAAGCCAGTGCATACCCGCTGTCAATAAAACTTTTTACAGTGTTTTTCATATAACTCATGTCTGCATATTTATCATTCAGCATCCATGCGCCGCCATGTATCCAAACGATCAACGGTAAATTCTTTTTTGCATTGGGAGGAAGATAAATATCCAGCAAATGTTTTTGCAGTGTATCGTTTGCATATGGAATGTTTTGATAAAACACAGTTCCTTCAGGGAAAAGATTTTTTACAGGAAAAGATTGCGTAAAGCAGGCAGTGCTGATGCAAAGCAGGAAGCATATAAAAGTTGATCTCATATTTTTAATGTATGCTTAAAGATACAACTCTGCTTGTATGTAATATTTAATGTGAGTTCGGATTAAGCATAAAGTGATCCTGAAAGGATTTAATTTGAATAACCCCGCAATCCTTGCGGGGTAAAAAATGGATAAATAATATTGAACCCTGCAAGGGTTCAATTAATTGACCATGATTTTATCCTCCGATTACATCGAAGGCTATTTATATTAAAGCCTTTCAGGCTTAAACCGAACTCGTTATTTAAACAATTATTGCGCTTGCATTGTAAAAATTTTCAACTGTTACTGCAGTGTTATAAAAGGCTGCATCATTAATCTTTGGTTCTATTAACTATCTAAAGTTTATAAAAAAGAAGATAGTATGAAAAAGATTGCAGTGGTATTGTTTTCAGTTATTCTTGCTGTAAGTGTATCAGCACAAAAGGTTATTGTGCGCCCGGTTCCGGTTCGGCCACCCGTAGTATATTACGCAAGGCCATATCCATATTCTTACTATAATCCTTATTTCTATAGCGGATCAGGCTTTGGATATACATGGTATAATCATCCTGCATATTATAATAATCATCCAACAAAAATGGAAGAGGGGATCCAGAATATTGAAGATGACTATAATGACAGGATCAATTCTGTAAAAGCGGATGATAGCTTAACCGGTCATGAAAGAAGGGTAAAGGTTCGTGAATTAAAACATGAACGTGACCAGGCAATGGAAGACTATAAGAAGAATTATTATAAGCAATATGAAAATTAAATAAAGGCTCCGTTTTTTTGCGGAGCTTTTTATTTTAATTTAACGTGAATTACAGATAAGAAATTTGAACTCTTGTTGAATAATTTGCTGTTTGTTTTTGTTATGAATTTAGACCGTCATCCCGACGTCAGGAGAGGTCTCGTGAAATTTTGAGTGGTAAAATATCGGGAGATTTATTTCGTTCATATTTATTTTTAATTGTCTCAATGATTGCTTCGCAATTCTCCTTCGCCGAAATGACGTGCACCAATAATTTATCCTGAATTCACATTATTTTATGTCTTTGCCCATTCATCAATCGTTAGCATATTATAAGTATCATGTAATACGTGCATCCTAAAGATAATTATTGAAGTGTTGAATGCTTTACCTGGCCGGTTAATATTAAGTGAGTATAGCAATTCTTTATAAAATAAACTATGCCAAGTCATTATTTACTTGGTACACATAAATCAATCAATTTGAAAGCGTAGAAACCATTGCTAATGTTTGATTTCTCCCGGAAAACTTACACTTCTATGATGTAAAAGTTAAACTTAAGGGTGCAATGGGGCCGGAGGTTTATGACCATGTGCGGGCGGGGCACAGGATACAATCGTACCTGAAATAACCAATGCAAGTATAATTAACCGGATAAGTTGACTAAAGCTCTTTTTCATTTATTTATTTGAGGTATTCCAATATACGCGATCATCTGTTTATAAGCAATCCAATAATGAGGCCATTTATTGGCGGAGTCTTTTGATACGGTCATACGGGAGCTAATTTATTGCACTTTTACCCCGGTGGCTTATTTAGACGAATTATTGCCGCTATATAACCGGTATTTCTTCGATCTATTGGATCGAAGTTATATCGAAGAAATAAGCCTCCAGGTACTTGAGTGTATACTTAAAAGACTTTACAGGTCAGGACGATACTACTGAATGAGCTTTACCCGGGCCAAGGTTTTACAAATCGGAGAAGGTTATGGAATAAAATAATAGCCAAAAATCTTTTCTGTTTTATCTCCTAAAGACTCCGCTAATAAATTAAGGCCATTTTTTGTATTGATCGCAGTTGCTTTTTATTCAATAAAAATTATCGTTGTTAACAATTATATTTACATTCATTATCAATAATTGCTCTTATGAAAAAAAATTATGCACTACTGCTTTTAATATTACTTCCTGTTTGCCTGAATGCGCAATCGAAATCAACAACAAAACAACTTTGTGAATTTGAAAAACTTTTTTCTTTAAAACCGGGCATGGATATGCCTGCAACCATTGCGCTGTTGAATCAATATTCAAAAATTACTTTGTTAAATCAAACCACAGAAAAACTAAAGCCTTATGCAAGTGGCAGCGATTCCATTCTGCACGAAGTAGTAACGTACCGGATTGATTCAAGCGTATGCCTTCTTGGAAGAGATAACTTAATAAAATTCGAATTTGCTGACGGCCAATTGTATAAAGCTTACATGGAAAGCTCTTTTGGTAAAAATGAATTTCCTGACGTGATGTCCAACTTTGATCTCCTGCATACGCAAATATTGAAATCCTGGAAATATGAAAAGAAACTAACTATCTCAGGGGGCAGTGTTTCCGGGCTTGCCTATAATTTTTATAAAACACCTGACAAAAAAGCAAAGCTGGATATGTGCCAGCTACAATATGTAAAAACAGATTCCCGCAATGTTGACAAGGATATGTACAAACTTGAAGTTTTATGGGTAAATCTGAATAATACAAGAATGGAAAATTCAAACTATTGATCCAATTTAATTCACATCATTCTTATCCTGTTTTTACACCGAACAGGTAGCCGACCAGTGCCGACATACACATAGCAAACGTACCCCAGAAACAAATTCTGGCTATCGATTTTCCAATGGCAGAACCACCTGTTTTTGCCGCAACCGCGCCTGAAAAAGCCAGGAAGATTATTGCAAACCCATATTGGAAATATATCATTTGCTTAAGCGGCGCGAACAGCGAAACCAATAATGGCAATAAACCACCTGCTATAAACGAACAGGCAGAAGCAAATGCAGCCTGGAAAGGCCTGGGCTGAGTGATCTCATTAATACCCAATTCTTCTCTTGCATGCGTACCCAATGCGTCGTGATGGGTTAACCGGGTAGCTACTTCCATTGCCAGTTCTTTTGTTAATCCTCTCCGTTCGTATATTTTGGCAAGTTCTTTCAATTCTATTTCAGGCATCGCTTCCAGCTCTTTTTGTTCTCTTTCCAGGTCTGCGGCTTCAACATCTGATTGAGAACTTACGGAAACATATTCACCTGCGGCCATCGATAAGGCGCCTGCCACCAATCCTGCCAAAGCAGCCAATACTACAGGGTTTCTTGTGGTGCTCGCTGCTGCCACGCCAATCGCCAGGCTTGTAGTGGACAATATCCCATCATTTGTACCTAAAACCGCAGCCCTGAGCCATCCGCTTCGGTTGATATAATGCTTTTCCAACTCCATATTAATAGTTTGACCCTGCTGTTTATGCGTTTAAAAGATGCAGTTCTCAAATGTATGCAAACAGCCTGCAATACAGCTCGCATCACAGACTTTAGAAATAATTTTAAGCAGCTTTATGGCTAACTAAATTTTGATAAAATTAATATGCGTAACCAAGGATAAAAAATTCTAATTTCATCATCGGTTTTTTTTAATACTGTTTTGAACGATTAACCTTAAATCCAAAATGAATGCACCTGCTTTATTTGATGCAATATGAAGTTGACACCTAAAAAAATTTTGCTAAGAACTTTAAAGGTCACCTGCATTACACTTATTGGCATTTTATTGTTGATGTTCCTGCTGCCAATTCTTTTTCCTGATTTTGTTGCCTCAAAAATTAAAACCTGGGCGAATGCCGCTATTACCACAGAGCTGAACTTTTCAAAAGCCCGCTTATCTTTCTTTAATCATTTCCCTTCACTTACACTTACACTGTATGATGTGAGTTTAAAAGGCTCAAAACCTTTTGAAAAAGACACACTGCTCACTGCAAATGAAATTGCTTTAGGCATAGATATTTACACTGTTTTTTCCAGCAGGATCAATGTGGATGAAATATATCTTACCAAAGGGAATGTAAATATTAAGGTGGGTAAGAACGGTGCACCGAATTATAATATCTACCGGTCTGACAGCACTGTAAAAAATTTAGCCGACAGCAGCAGCGCCCAATTAAAAATAGAACACATCCAGGTTGAACACTCCAATCTTGTGTACAATGATCAATCGTTGCCAATGCTTATCAATGCAAGAGAATTAAATTATACAGGAAAGGGAGATCTGAGCAAGGCTATTTTCGACCTGTATTCAAATGTGAGCATAGATTCATTCGATCTTGACTATGACAGCATGCATTATATCGGTTCAAAGCAGGTTCAGGCCGATCTGATCACAAAGATTAATACCAATTCACTGGCATTTTCTTTTGAAAAGAACGACCTGTACATTAATAAACTGCCGGTGCAGTTGAAAGGAAAGTTTGAGTTGCTGAAAAATGGCTACAACATGGATTTCCGGCTCATTTCCTACAATACAAACCTGCATGATGTTTTTACTGCACTGCCTCCCGAATATCTTTCATGGCTTGAGAAAACAAATGTAAAAGGCGTTGCTAATATGGATGCATACTTAACAGGAAAATACATTGAAGCGCAAAATATAATGCCCGATCTTGGATTTACCATGCAGATTCGCAATGGTTATATTGCTTATCAAAATGCGCCAATACCTATTAGTAACTTGTTCTTAAACTTTGATACAAAACTTCCTTCACTTAATACAGACAGTTTATATGTGAATATTGATTCTATTTTTTTCAATATGGACAAAGATTATTTCAGCTCTGTTATCCAGCTAAAAGATCTTAACAAACCGCATATATATGCAAGGCTTAATTCGGATATTGATCTTGAAAAATGGAACAAAGCCACGGGAATTGCATCCGTTGACCTGAAGGGAAAATGTGCTGTTCATTTTATTGCGCAGGGCAATTACAGCACAGCAGTTGTGCATAGCGGAATAAGAAAGGTTGATACAGTTATTTCTTCTATCCCGAAGTTTAATCTTGATGCATCACTTATTAACGGCTACTTTAAATATGCTTCTTTGCCACAGGCAGTAAGCAATATCAGTTTTAACGTAAATGCTTCCTGCCCCGACAGTAATTATCATCACACAAAATTTGCTGTTGAAAATATCAACGCCACTGCATTGAGTAATTATATAAAGGGACATGTACATATAAGCGGTGAAAAGGACCTGCCGGTTGATGCTGACCTGAAAACATCATTGCACCTGAGTGAGATCAAACAATTTTGCCCGATAGATAAAGACAGCCTTGATGTAAACGGCGATCTGAATATTGACCTGCAATGCAAGGGCAAATACAATCCTGGTAAAAAAATATTCCCGGTAACAAAAGCAAGTTTTGTTTTGAACAACGGCAGTGTTCAAACAAAATATTATCCAAAGCCGGTTGAAAAAATACAGGCAAATATTGTTTTAACCGGAACCTCAACTTCTTTAAAAGATATACGGCTTGCCATGCAGCCTGTATCATTTGAATTTGAAGGACAACCTTTTTTATTAAAAGCAGATCTGAAAAATTTTGACGATCTGCGTTATGTTGTAAGCTCTGAAGGCGTGATAGATATCGGAAAAATCTATAAGGTCTTTGCGATAAAAGGATATAATGTAAGCGGATTAATTAAAGCGGATCTTTCGTTAAAAGGCAAACAAAGCGATGCTACTGCAGGACGGTACAATAAACTATTCAATTCAGGAACGCTGAAGGTGCAGCACATTGTACTTACTACTGATCTTTACCCGCAGCCTTTTTATATAAGTACAGGATTGTTTCGTTTTGAACAGGAAAAAATGTGGTTTGATGCATTTCAAGCGCGTTACGGCAAAACAGATCTTTCAATGAAAGGCTATCTTACCAACGTTATTGATTACGCGCTGAACAAAGGCGCGCTGAAAGGAAATTTTGATTTCAGTTCGCCGCATTTTTATGCTGATGAATTCATGGCTTATGCAAGCAGCAGTTCTTCTAACAATACAACAACAACTTCACCTTCTGCCGGCGTTATCATGGTTCCTTCAAATCTTTCGTTAACATTGAATGCAAATGCAAACCAGGTAAGTTATAATGGACTTGATATAAAAGATTTCAAAGGCCAGGTGATGATGGACAGCAGTAAATTTAAGCTTAACCAAACAGGATTTAACATTATTGATGCACCTGTTGTTATGGATGCAAGCTACCAGAGTTTATCTCCTTCAAAAGCATATTTTACCTATCATATCAACGCGCGGGACTTTGATGTAAACAAAGCATATAAGGAAATAAAAACATTCCATGACCTTGCTCCTGCAGCAGCAAATGCGCAGGGAATTATTTCACTCGATTATACGTTAAGTGGTAAGCTGAATGCAAACATGCACCCGGTTTATCCTTCATTAAAAGGCGGTGGTGCGTTGTCGGTAAAAAATGTAAAGATGAAAGGCTTTAAGCTAATGAATGCAGTAAGTGCAGCCACTGATAAGTCTGATGTAAAAGATCCTGATCTTTCAAAAGTGGATATTAAAACAACCATTGCCAATAATATTATTACACTCGAACGCACTAAGCTTCGAGTGGCGGGTTTCAGGCCACGCTTTGAAGGACAGGTAAGTCTCGACGGCAAACTTGATCTTACAGGTCGCCTTGGTTTGCCGCCATTTGGTATTTTGGGTATTCCGTTTACAGTAACAGGCACGCAGGAAAATCCGCAGGTGCATTTACGCCGTAATAAAGACAGCGATAAAATTGATGAAACGACGGAAGATCCGGATAAGGATGAATAAATAAACCGGCTGCAGCGATCGCTGCCTCATCTAAAACAATGATGCAGTAATTTTTAATAGCAGATTTTCTTCTTTACTTTTTATTTCGGGCTTACCTGTTTTCAATGGGCTCAATGATTGTTGTAAAAATATTTGCCTGTGAAATAGTTGAAATCCTTTTTAAACAGCTTTTAAGGCAGATTGCCGCAATCTCTGAAATTATTTGCGTAAAATGATTTGTTCAGCATTCATATACCAATGAAGAGCAGGGGCAATCATTCGACTTATAATGATGCCGGCTAATCATTTCCGATATCAGTAAACAAGTAACTCTTCAATTAACTTATACTTAAAATACAGGTTATATTTTGCTTGTATTGTTTTCACCTGCTGTGTATACAACTGGTCTTTTGCAAGTATAAGTTCAAGCGAAGAAATGTAACCCAGTTTATGCCTTTCTTCAAATGCTTCATAAGCCAGTTGGCCTTGTTGCAAAGATTCCTTCTCCAATAAATATTTTTGTTTGGCTGAAAAAAAATCATTCAACAGTTGCTGAACATTTTTTGCAATATCATTTTCAATTTGCTGTGTTGCAAGTTTTGCATTGGAAAGATTTATTTTTTCTTTTTCAATGGCAAACCTGTTTTGGTATTTATTAAACAGCGGAACCTGTAAAACGAAGCCAACTGTTTTGCCAAAATTGTTATTAAGCTGCTGCCCAAACGAAATATGATCGCTGCTTAAATTCCTGTCAAGTGAATTGTAATTTGAAAAAATATTTCCTGCAAAAGAAAGCGTAGGGAATAGATTTCCTTTGGCTGATTTTACATTCATTTCTGCTGACCGTTCTTCAAACATGCTTTCCAATAATGCAGGATAATTTTTTAAAACAGTGTCCAATACTTCGGAGAGTGTGAAATCTTTAGTTACAATACTTTTTATTTCCGTTGAATCAATATCTTTTATATCAAACGCTGTATTGTAATGTAATCCTATTAAATATTTTAACTGGTTGATGGCTGTGAGTGAATCATTTTGTATATCCACCAAATCTGCCTGTTCTGTTTTGTAACGCGTATTGATGGTATAATAATCGCTTTTACTTAGTTTACCCACATCAATTTCTTCCTGCACAACATTCAATTCCTCCCGTGTATGTTGATTGTTATTTCTTATAGTTGAAACCTGTTCCCTGTCGTACATTACTTTTGCATAAGCAGCTGTTATTGAAAAAAAAATATTCATCTCATTTTTTTGATAAGCATATTCTTCTGCTTTTATTTTATACAAACTGCTTTTGATTGCATTTAAAGCAGAAAAACCTGAAAAAATATTCAGTTCAACAGTCATATTAAAATCTCCGCCGCTGAAATTATCTCTTACAAAATTGTTGGTGACCGGATCAATATTTTTTCCTGAAGAGAAAATATGTTCTGCATTTACTGAAACAGCAGGAAGCAAATTAAATATTGCTGCCTGCTTGTCAATATAACTGCTTTCAATATCGTGTTGACTTCTTTGTAAGCCAATATTATTTTCTTTCGCAGCATTAAAACAGTCTTCCAAAGAATATGGCTGCTGGTTAAAAGCATGTTCACACGACAATAAAATCAATATCAGGATGGTAAATAATTTCATGAAGGTTTATTATCAAATTCCTTAAATAATCTTTTAATAAAATACTGAACAAGAATCAGCCTGCCTGTAATTATTTCACCAGAAATATTATAACCTGATTTTAATTGAAAGCGGTTCGCATTATTTAATTTGATAAGTGCATAAAACTTATCATTTTCTTTTCTTGTTGAAATATAGGTTACATTCCCTTTAATGATTCCGTATTCCAAATGATAATAAGCATCCAGTTCAAGATGTGCCGGCATTGCCTGTTTTACATATTGAATATTATTTTCAGGTAACACCACTTTTGCATAGAAATCATTTTTATCCGGTGAGATACTTAGCAGCAGATCGTTTTTGTTTATGAGATTACTTGTCTGTTGCGCATTATAAATAAAATTCACTGTTCCGTTTGCAGTTGCAATCAAATATTGTTTAGACAATTCGCGGCTTAAAAATCCAAGGTTTTCATTTGTCTTTACCAATTCATTTTGCAGATCAATTTGCAACTGGTTAAGGTTTTGATCATTTTCTTCCAGCTCGATATTATTTAATACTAGTTGATGTTGTTTTGATGCGAACACATTTGTATTAGCGTCCTTCTGTGTTAACTGTTTTTGTAATTCAGCTTTTGTATTGTTTAATGATTCCTGTATATCGTTTGTCAAATCCTTGCCGGCATTATATTCCAGCTTGCTCAACATATCTTTTTTATATAAAACAGAATCTGCTTTATTGCGTTCCAACGCATCATTTAGTTTTTGTTGCTGCAGTTTGTATTGCGCATTCAACAACTGAATATTGTTATTTATATTTTCTGTATTCAGATCTCGGTCAGATGTATTTAATTTATTTTCAACACCAACTTCATTCTTTTTTTTGCCTGATGCATTTATCAATAGTTGCACAGATTGCAACTTCTTTTCTAAAAAATTTTTATTTGCATTTTGAGCAGTGTATTCTTTTGCGTTTGCGTCGTTGTAAACGATCATAAGCGTATCGCCGGTTTTAATTTTTTCACCTTCATGCACATATACTTTTAAAAGTTGCGCTTCGAAAGGCGCTTTCAGATCAAGTTGCGGGCTTTGCGAAATAATCTCTCCCTGCGTAAATGAAACCGTATCATTTATTTTTACTGTGAAAAGCAATATCAAACCCAACAACAAAAACCCAAATAAAATCCTGGAAAACCACACAATAAATTTTTGTGAGTTCATGGAATAATCTTCGCTGTATAAAAATGTATTCTTCGAATTCATTTTACGCATATTTATAAGCTGGTGAATGTTCAATAACATTTCCGTTCAATAATTGTATTGTCTTATCAAACCGGATATTTTCAACAGGCTCATGTGAAATAATGATAAATGTCCGCTGCTTTTCTTTGTTGATAAACGCTTCAATTTTTTCTTTTGATTCTTTATCAATTCCTGATAATACTTCATCAATGATTATCAATTCGGCATCTGATAAAAATGCACGCAGCAACAGAATTTTTTTTCTTTGGCCGGTAGAAAGATTTCTTCCCTGTTCTGTGATCAGGAAATCCAACCCTTCTGCACTGTTTTGTATGAAATCATGAAAGCCTATGTGTTTGGATAATTCCAATATTTTATGATCATTTATATTCCTGTTGAAACTTATATTAAATGCCAGCGTATCATTGAATAAGATATCATCATTGCTAATCAATAAAATCTTTTTTCTTAATGCGGATTGATTATAAAAAACAAGCTTCTCAGTATTAATATAAATGTTGCCGCAGGTTGGTGTATACAGCATGGAGAGTATCTTACAAAAAGTAGATTTGCCCGCACCGTTATTTCCTTCTAATCTTATTTTTTCTCCGCTAACAATATTGAAATTGAAATTTTTTAGAACAGTTTTTTGCGGTACATATTCAAAACCTACATCTTCAAAATGAATATTTTTAAGATTGAAATCTTTGATCTTGTTTTCCTGTGTTGTTATTTTTTCAGTCGTTGTTTGTTCAACATTAAAATCCAGATACCTTTTTAAGATAATTTCATTTTCCTGCAGGTCAATATTTTCATCCATGATGTTCATTAAAGAACTAAAAATTCTTCCCGACAAAGCAATGAATGTGATGATCTGGCCAACGGTTACAGATTGATTGCTGATAGAATTTAAGGAAAGAAAAACAAGAATTAAAGCGCTTGCAATAATGATGATGAAATCAATTACAGATGAATTTAAAAGATTAATATAACGCACTTTCTTCTGCACCTGCATCATGCCGGCAACAGAAGGCTGAATACGTTGCTGAAATAAATATTCAAGATTAAAAGATTTTATTACCTGCAAGCCATCTATGTTTTCCAAAACGCCTGAAAACAAACCTGACTTCTGCATGAAGCGCCGCTTTTCATTCTCTCTTATTCCCGGCGTTATTATTTTAAACCAAATTATAAACACGATCATTATAGCGAGAATGATCAAACTTATTTTCCAGTCAATTATAAATAAGATGATGAGTGAATAAACAGAGATGATACTGTCAGTAAGCACGGTTGTAAAAAACCGGGTAAAAAATGTTTTCAGCATTAAACTGTCTTTCATGCGCTCGGTTAAATCGCCACGATTAAATGCATGAATATACCTGATTGGAAAACTGTTGAGTTTTGCAACGAAACGCGTAAGAAAATGGTTATCAAAAATGTTTGAAAGCTGTATGGAAATAAAATTTTTGTATACGCGGATCAGCAGATCAAACAACTTAAATAAACCTAAGCCAACTGCAAATAAAATAACGAGGCTTGCATCATAACCTGGTAAAATATCATCAATCAAAATTTGGCTGCTGAATACAAGCAATTGTGTTATCAATGCAGCAAACAACGCTGCAAAAATGTAGATGTACCAAATCTTTTTGTATTGCTGCATTTCATGAAACAACTGCATATAAGCACTTTTTTTTCTCGCAGATTTTTCAGGTGTCAAGTTATTATAGGAGACAGCATCTGTTTTTTTTACTGTTAAAACAACAGGCGTTTTAATGCTCAGTTTATCTGTATCAGCATTTAAGGATTTGAATTCATTTGGAACAGCATTGAGTTGCAGGTTATATAAAAGATCTTTTAAAAATCCTGCTTCACTTTCTTTGGAAGCAAAACCATAATTTTCTTTCAGGTAAGAAAAATAAGTGAGCTTGTTGGCAACAACAGCTTCATCTTGCTGCATGATACCGTTAGGCTTAAAATTATATTTGCTTAACTCATCTTTTATTAATTGCAGCAATACTTCTTTACTGCCCATTTTATCATAATAAGCAGTGCTTGTATAAGCACGTTGCATAAACTCAGCAAAACTCCATTTTGTGCCTGTCTGCTCAGCGGGATCAAGTATTAAAAATTTCTTTTCTTCTATTCCGTATATAACCACATAATGCAGGCCGCGGGAATTTTTTACAGGTAAAATACAAGGCAAAAAAATTTTTATTTTCTCTGTGTTGAACTTTAAAGAATTCAGGTCAAGGAAATTATATTCCGCTTTAAACCGGTGTTGTTCAAAAAAAGTCTTTATGTCCTGGAACCACGCGCCGTTTGCATCCAAAGCCACCTGGCTTACAATATAATCCCGATCAACATTTAGCTTGTAATAATTAAATATTGATTTTATAGCGCTGATGCCGCAGTCATTGTATTTTAACTGCTGATCTGATTTTACAGGCATTACAAATTGTTTTTTAAAAAAGTACCATAGACTTCTCCGGCATTGGCAAATCTCAGTTTTGTATTTTTTGAAACACAGATAGCAATGATATCAATCAACCATTGTGGAACCGCAAAACCATATTGCGATATCTCCGGGAATTCAACTTGTTTTTCTTTTATAGCTGTTGCCAGTTCTTCCCAGGTTAAACCATTGAACGGATATTCATTGTACAAAAGCATGTATAGCACAATTCCCAATTGAAATACATCTGAAAAAAAATCAGGCTTACGTAAAAATTTGTTATGGGTTGTTTTTTTAATTCTTTCCGGCGGCATAAAAAAATAAGCTCCACCAAAATTTACTAATTGATCCTTATCTAATTGAGTGTTTAGTGCAAGACCAAAATCAATTATCTTAATTTTATTTTCACCTGTAATTAAAATATTGCTTGAATGAATATCACCATGCACAATATTTAATGCATGCATTTCTTTAAATGCATAAAGAATTCTTTCTATAATTTTTAAAACCAGGTTAAAGGTTGATTTCTTTTTCCGGTTAATAAATTGAGGTAAGCTTAAGCCGTTAATAAAATCCTGGATAAAATAAGTGTAGTTTCCTGTTACAATAAATGCATAAGCGCCTGGTGCAATTCCGGTTTCAGATAATAACTGTAAGAAAGTAAACTCTCTTTCAAATTCTTCAATTCTTTTTTTATCATGTTGTTTTAATAACTTGATCACGACATTTTTTCCTGAGTTTATATCAACTGCTCTATAAATATCAACTTCATTATTAGTATCTATAATTTCTTCAATAGCATATTGATCAAGATTATTACCTGGATTAAATAACGGGCTTGTTTTGATTTTGATTGGCTCATAATTTTCCGGCACTATAAAATGCCTGTATTTTATATATTTAAAGAAAGGTTGAATTATTTTTTTTATATCTTTAACCGGCGCATTTACTTCTGATGCAACCTCTTCATTCAACTGTTTAAATGTTTTTGGAGTAGAAAATTTTTCGATAAAAGTTTTTGTGGTTTGATTGATGATAAATTGCCTGTCGCCGCTCTCATCAGTTATTAAAAAAGAATTACTGTAAACAGAATTGTTTATAATTTTTATATGTGCCGTAACAGGAGCAATATTTATATTTTCAGGAATTCTGAATCGCATACAAGGCTGTTTTCTTCATGAAGATTTTGATAATTAAGTTACATACTCCGGTTAAAAACAATAGCACTCCCTAAGAGAGTGCTATTAAAAACAAAGGAGCCATTAATAGTAACTAATGTGGGACTTTTGTTTCTTTGTTTTCGTTTTTGTTTTCGTTTGAGTTTTTGTTTTAGTGCCGTGTTTACCACCAACAACTTCATTCACAGAACTAACCTTTAATTCTGACATGATTTTTTCTAATGTGAGCATACTTAAATTTTTATGATTTTGATGTTTCGCCTACTTTTTTCTTAGGGTGTTCAGCTTCTTTCCCATTTATTGGTTGTATCACAACAAAAGAATGTAACCATCAATCTTAAAATTTTTTTTGCCGGATTATTATTAAGAAAATAACTGGCAGTCCAAAGTGATGTTGAAATCAAAACCAGGTATGCTTAAAAAATTTTGTATTATATAAATGAATGCCGATGGATAATTATTTATCGTAAATATTTTAAATTCCAGGTTACAGTTTCTTTTCCAGGTGTAACTTATTTATGCAGATAGAGCAGACTAAATGTTTGCTCCCGGTACTTAAAAATTAAAAACTTAAACATTTATGAAAAAGAAATTTATGACAACCTCATTCAACATGAAAAAAACCATTTTTGCAGTTGTAATGGCTTCGGCTTCGCTTTTTATTTGTTCCTGTTCCAAACCGGATATTTCCAAACCGGTTAATACTTCACAGGTAAGCGACGATCAAACAACAGCAGTTAAACGTACAACGCCTGCGCCCGGCAATTATACGGTAGGCCTTTATGTAAATGATAACGATACCAGTACTACTGATTTTACCGGTTATGTATTTACTTTTAAAGCTACCGGAGTACTAACCGCCAAGTTGGGAAATACTACTTATACCGGCAAATGGGAATCAAAAGATAATGGCACGGAACTTAAACTTGATATTGACGGCACGCCACCTTTACATGAAATAGACAAAAGCTGGAACGTTATAAAACTTACAAACCTGCTTATTAATCTCAATGATCCTGAGCATGGTGATGCAGGAAGAGACGTTCTGATTTTTAACAGGATAAAATAATTAAAATCAAGCTGACCGATAAGCCAATTTAAAAATTTATACAATAACAGCAGGAATGACCCTGCTGTTATTTTGCATACTCACATAGCATCAATTAAAATTCTATTCCTGGGGTAACAACGGAACAACCAATTAAAACAATAATGCTTATTTGCCTGCCCAGACATATAAACCCTGGCTTTCTTTTAATATTTTACTTCTATAATCAATAAGTTTACATTTTCGGTTACAAATTTGTTTTTATTCTATACTAACAATTGAACTTCATGCATATTGAAAGGAATTATTCAGATGCAGAGCTTGTATATACACTTAAGCATGCAACAGAAATGGATGCAGGTATTAAATTTATTTATAGAGAATATTATACATTCCTGGAAAAATATGTTCTGAACAATAAAGGAAATAAAGAAGATGCAAGTGATGTGATCCAGGAAACGATAATCGTTTTTATATCCATCGTTGAACAGGATAAGTTTAGAGGTGATGCCAGTGTAAAATCTTTTTTGTATTCGATTACGCGCAATTTATGGTTAACAGAACTTAAAAAAAGAAACAGCGCCGATAACCGGAATAAATATTTTGAAAAAAGTAAAGACACCATTGAACAGGGAATTATAAAGCATTTAATAAACAGGGAACATTTGACTTTAATACAACAACTCTTTGAAAAACTTGGTGAAAAATGCAGGCAGTTGTTAATGCTGGTATATTACGAAGAATTATCAATGAGCGCTATTGTTGAACTTATGCCGGATTATCAAAATGAACAGGTGCTACGTAATAAAAAATATAAGTGCATGAAACAGTTAGAACAGATGATGCAAAATGATGAGCCATTGCGGATAAAATTTAAAAATGCATTAAAATATGCCGGGTAATCCTGAAAATGATATAACAGAAATTTTAGTCCGGTATATGGATGATGAATTAACACCGGGAGAAAAAGCAACTATTGCAGAGCAACTGCAACAGGATGCCGTTTTAAATGAGCGTTACCAGCTTCTTCTTGCAGCGAAGCAGGCAATAAGAATGCAAGGCCTGAAACAGCGCGTGCAGAATTTACATAAAGAATATGTTCCTCAAACTAAAGAATTAAAGCAAGAAAAAATTGTAGGCAGAACTTCTTTCTTTAAAACATTTATGCGCATAGCTGCAGTATTTATTATTGTTGTTGCAGGTTATGGAGTGTTTGAATTTGCCCTAACCAATGATCAGTCTGTGTATGAGGATCATTTTTTAAGTTATGAATTGCCTGTAAACAGGGGCCTGGGTACTTCAAATACAATTGATAGTCTATATGCTGCAAAAAATTATGCAGGTACTATTGAAGCATTTAATGCAAAGCAACATAAAATTCAACAGGATTATTTTCTTGCAGCACAATGTTATTTACAACTAAACAATGCAGGTAAAGCAATAGAAGCTTTTCAAGATGTTGAAAATTTAAACAATGTAAATGCTCAAAAATCTTTCGTTCAGGAAACTGATTATTATCTTGCATTAGCTTATATAAAGGCTGGCAATATTGATGCAGGTAAAAGACAAATAGACAAAATTCTTTCCGATAAAGAACACTTGTTTTATAACAAGGCTAAACAGATCAGCGGTATACAACTTAAAATTCTGCAACTTAAAAATAAGTGACCTATCAATTATTCTTGCGTTGGTTTTTTATATTTTAAAGTAAACACAAGCATCGGTATAACTGCAGCTATTATTGCTACAATCCACCAATAGTTAAAAGATTTTTCATCCTGCACATCGCCAATAAAAATAAGATGGCTCCAGTATTGCGGAGCATGAAACTGCGTCATGGATACATCATGCAATAAATCAATTTTTGCTTTCTGTAAAGCCTGGGTATAAGTAAAGCCTTTAGCTGTATAATAATAAAATTTTTCACTTATGTAAGCGGTAGACCTGTCTTCGGCTTTCCATAAAGAAGTAATAATATTCGGGCAACCAGCAAATGCAAATGCTCTTGACAAACTTAAAGCACCTTCGCTTTGAGATAGCTTTCCATTCCCGGTTTCACAGGCACTTAAAAAAATAAGTTGTGTGTTTGGTAATTGCAGATTATATACTTCCTGCGCAAAAATTTTATAGTTACTGTCGGTTTTGCTTTGTTTATAAAAAGCAATGTATGAATCTTCAGGTTGATCGAAATTAACTACTGCATGTGTAGCAAGGTGAATAACAGATGCCTGTGCAGCATCTGAAAGAAACCTGTTTTTTGTAGCTAAATTATCCCTGTACTGGGATGCCTCCGGAAAACCTGCTATTTCTTTTGCCGATGTGGGCAATACATTCATTGCTGCATTGCTGTTGTAGGAAGCGAACGGTGCAAATGCAACAGCATGTCTTTCGTTAAAAGCAGTTGTATTTTTTTGCAAAAAAGGTAAAGCAAACTGGTACGTGATGGCATAATTTTCTATAAGATATTTGTTGTCTTTATTTTTAAATGCTTCAAAGGGAACGTTTATAAGATTTTGGCCAGGTATAATGATAAGTGATGTGATTCCATCTAAATCTTTCAGCAGCGGATTGATAAGTGTATTGTATAAATATTTTGATGCAGTATCACTATAAACTTCTCCCGCAGTAATTGTTGAAAGTTGAGTTGTATAATCCGTAATATTTTTTTCAAGTGTTATGCCAGGTTTAATTTCATATTCATTGATGCTGCTTTTTTTAATAATATATGCATATAATTTTTCTGCACCTTTAAAATAACAAACAACTGCAGTTGAATTGTTTAATATATTTTGTTGAATAGAAGATATATCAACATTATCGGCAGCAAATTTTTGATTATAATAAGAAGGATATTTTTTATATAAATTATTAATGTTCTGCAGCTGTAATTCTGCAGTGTTAACCGCTGAAAGTAAATTACTTTGCCCGGTACTATCTGAGGATTGTTGCAACTGAAGCTGTAATCTTGATATAATGATCCTGGTGTTTCTTTCTTTTTGCAACAATGAATCCGGCAAACCTGCAAATTTTTTAATCGTATTTTCTTTTGAATTAATCATAAGCGACGTGGCGCGGCTTTTACTTACCCATGTAAGCGCCTGTATTTTTTCATTCTCATTTTGAACTTTATCAGCAGACATGATAAAATCAACTGCATGTATATAAGTATCAAAAACTTTATCCGCTATAAACAATCTTGCTTCATCATTATCAATGGATTCTTTTATATAGTCTGATAAAACAAAAGCAGAATCATAGGTATTGATCGCTGCCGTAAAATATTTTTTTTCTTTTTCCTCATCATATAAAACAGCAAAACAATTTGCTTTAGCCGCCAATGCATCAAACAAATTATAGCTCGTAAAATCACCAATAAAACTTCCCGGGTTTACAGATACGTTACTGTCATTAAATTTATAATCATATTGTATAATTGAGCGTTGATAATACTGCAATGCTGCTAAAGGTTGTTTTTTCATCAGCATTAAATCACCAAAGTATTTACAGGTAGCTGCATAATAGGTATTTTTTTGTTTGGATGAACCTTGGTTAAAAAACGATGAAGCTTTTTTTAGATATTGAGCAGCAAGTGCTGTATCATTTTTTAATATATAAGCACGTGCTGTTGCATTGCTCACAGCAATAGCATAATTGCCATTATATTTTTGCAGGATATTCAAATAGTGTAAAGCACTGTCCGGTTGATTTTTTGAAAGATATATATCCGCTATATTGTTTATTACCGGCTGTGATGGCTGCTGATAATCCAATAATTTTTTATATAAATACAATGCAGAATCAGGATGACCTGACAGCTTAACGGCAGAAGCAATATTTGCAGACATCGCGAAGATCGCCTCTTTTAAATCCGGCCTTGTTTTTTTAGTAATCTCTAAAGCTTTATTGAAGTAAGTGCCGCTTTGCAGGTAATCGCCTGCCTCACTGTACACAGCCCCAAGCGAGTTATACAGGTCGCCGGCAAGCCCGGCAAATGGATAACGGTCTATAATTTTTTCCGCCCAAGAAAAATAATATACAGAGGAATCAAACAAGCCATCCATATAATGAACATTGCCTGCGGACAACAATAAACGAAATAAAATCGAGTCGCTTAAATTGTACGTTTTCTGAAGCCCTAAAGCAGCATAATAATCCTGCAAAATTTCCTGTGAAGAATAATTAAGTCCTTGTTTAAGGATGCCCATCCGTTCATAACAATTATAAAGGAGAACTGCATTTGCCTTATTAGAGAGAAGCGCAGAAGCAACGCTTTGATAATATTTTAAAGCAATTGAATCGGTGCTGTCCGTTGCAGATCCATTGAATAATGTTTCTGCCTGTTTGTATAATTGCTGAACCGATTGGAATTTACCGGTTTGCTGGCTTAGCAGGTTTATATATAAAAGAAATGCAAGCGCAATAAAAGTCAGGAAAAGCTTCTTTTTCATTCAGTGAGCGAGCACTAAATTAAAACATAAGCTTCATAAAATATAACAGGAACCTGTTTTACTGCTCTATTTTTGCGTTACAATGATGTAAGGAGGCCTGCACTTAACTTCCGGTCCCTCACCTTGCTTTGATGTTATGCTGTTTATGTTTATCCGCGATGCAAGATCATCATCGTCGGCATCGGTATCGTCTTGCAGGAAAACCTGGCTGCTTTTCTGATTTAAAATATTTTTCAAACTGTCAGGAACCTGGGATCTTAATTTATAATAGTATAGCCTGAAACTAATGGAATTTAAAGCATCTCCACTTTGATCACCGATATGGTATTGCATTAAAAAATCTTTAAATGTACCGTTCTTTGGATTTTTCCCCAGAGCGCCGTTTAACAGGCTTTGCTTTAAATCTATTACGCCTGTTGATTGATTAATTGCAATACCCAGGGATATTAATTCCTGTCCAAACTCACAAGTGCCATTGCAGGAAATAGGCGCCTGTGTATTGGCATTATAAACCGGTATAGATAAAGGCAAACCAGTTGCTATTGTGTATATACTGTCTGCATAGTTGATGCCTGAAACAGTAAGAAATTTTTTACAGGTATCTTTTGTGCCTTTTGGTATAAACCAAACTACATACTTCAAACCGGTTTCACTTTTTGTAATATTTACAGCACCGGAATTCCTGTCAATTTTAAGCACATCAGGGAATGAACCATATTTTCCGTCCTGCACATTTATTGGGTTAACAATATAATCTGATGATGATTGCTTTGGATAAAAAATAGTATCAGGGTAAGCAAACAGATCGCAGGTAGAAACAGTAACGCTGTTTGATATGGAAGAGGCTTTTTTTGCATTGTTAACAGCGCTTTCTTTGTTACAGGCAATAATACTTCCGGCAATAATAAAAATAACAAGGGCGAGCTTATTGGCTTTCATAGTTTAGTTTTTTAAGTTATTAAAGTGTTTACTAAGGCGTATTTCCAGGCAAAAATAAATTAACGGAAAGCACATACATGAATATTAGGGAATAATTATTGTTAAATCAACATGAGCAATAAACTCCCGCTGATTTTTTTTAATGTCACTTATTAAACGATTTACATTATTTAAATATAGCCGGGATATTTTTTATTTAAAGCATCATTATATAAGTTATAACTAATAAACAAAAAGTAACCAGTTATTTAAAAACTTTAAATTACGAAATATGGTTGCCGGTATTATTACATTTATCTGCAGGAAAATGAAGCATAATAAGCGCTTTTAAACCGCTATTGAAGACAGTCCGCTGAGACCCGGCTTTTTAAAGAAAGCTTTTCGGCCCCTGGAATACCTGTTCAAAAAGCAAAGGCGCAAGCAGGTATTGCACAAAAAAGCATTGCTTTTTAAGGCAATGCTTCCAGGGGATCCATAGAACGATATTATTAATTTGATTGAATCATTTTCTTTGTATCAACAATAACGTTATCAGCTACCAATGAATATTGATAGATTCCTGCCGGTAATTGCGAAGCTGTAAAATTTATTGATCCTTTACCCGCAGTAATATGAACAGATTTAAGCAATGCACCTATAGTTGCAGCCGATCACAAAAAAGTAATCTCAGAAGCCAAAAAAATTTACTGCTTAGGATATCGGCTTTTTCGTTTTTACTGTTTCTATAGTATACACTCCAATTTTTCCCTGGTAGCGGTAAGAAGAAACTATTAAAAACGGGCATGCGTAGCCCACCTGAATCCTCCCCGCGGGGAGGATTTTTAAAAGCTGAGAATCAAAAATGGCTGAACAAAAGACATACGTTACCTATTGCTACTGGCAATATGATATAGGCAAGCGCTGTTGTTGATTGGCAAAATTTAAAAGGGCTGTTTTAAAAGAACAGCCCTTAATGATTACCGCACCCGCCTGTTACGTTTGCCTTTGCATTTTAAAAAAATCACAAAGGCCGGGGATAATATATTAAGTCCTGATTTATAGAATAAAGCAATTGCAATCAATATGGAAAAACAATGATCCTGAAGATGATATTTATACCTTTATTTTTTAGCAAAGAAGAAATTTAAACCAAACATTAATATGCTTTTGCTTTTAACCAGGGTGTTATAGCATATATATAATCGCCAAAATAAGCATTACTCACAAGTTCATCTCTTGTAATATTTAAATTGCTGCAAATTTTCGGGAGATCTGCCTGAAATTCCTGGTAATGATTCCAAATAGCCTCACCACCGGGTAATCTTTCCACTGAGTATTGGCTTAGCCATGCACGGACCTGTTCTATTAATGATTTTGGTAAATTATTGTGAACCCTGATATCCTGCCCGCCAATATCGCTTAGCGTGGCCTGGTACCTGTGTTCAATACTGTCAAGAACAAGTAATTTTTTATTTTTTTGGCCTCCATAGGCATAAAGCATGCAGCCCCAGAACAAATTTTGAAGATAATGTGCGTATTTTAAATGGACTTGCTATTTCTACCACTTGCCCGGCATAAAAAAGAAGATGCTTTTATTTTCCAGGAATTTGATTAGCTACATCCGGTATAAGATATTTTTATTTGTTTCTGCAAGTAACTGTGTTTGGGAAGCATCAACATCATTCATATTTTGTGGGGAAGTTCCTGCAACACAAAACTAACTGGAGCAGCAGTATATATTTCTTCACGCCGAATTGATATTATCTATAGCCCTTTAAAATGCAAAACCAATATGCACCAAATAACGAAACCCAACACTGGTGGTGTTCAATACTCCATTAGCGTTAAATTCTTTATCTGAAAGTGCATAATTCATTCCCGGGAATTTTTGGGAGATCAATTGTTTAAGTGCATCCCGCAAATTTTGTCTTTCCTCATCCGTGAGATCACCCTCTATCTTAGTTTTGAGGTTATACGTTGAAACGCCCGGCCCGATGAGCACCATATCCAACGTTAGCCTTTTCCAGAATACAAACTGGTAACCTAATTCGGCGCCTGCCGTAAAAATATTGAACTGGGTTTCTGTTGATATCAGCTTTTGGCTTGAACTGCTTTGCTGAAATTCCCAGTCGTTATTCCTGTCGAAATGATTATAAGACACATAAGGCCCGATATAAACACCATGCGGAGCAGAATACCTGTTTTCATTCGCCAGGTAAAAACGGTAATCTGCTGAAACATTAAAGCCGTTGTTTTTTAAATCTTTTTGAATAGAAAAGCTGTCTGTATTGATAGATACAAATTTAGGCAACCCAACGGTTCCAAAGTTTACAGAAAAACTTTGGTGCGGATTTACGACACGCTCATAACCAAATATTACGTATTTATCAGCCCCGAAGAGCAGTGCACCGGAAAGATTATAGCGCACAATATTTTTATACGATTTCTTCCACATACTGTCGGCATTTGCCTGTTGATTGTACGCGATGTTTGAGTAAAGAAGTACCATCAGTAAAATGATACTTCTTATAAATGTTTTTGAGCTCATAGTGTTATATTTTATTAATCATATCATCAATTTGAGTATTAGTAAGGCAGTAAACTATTGTGCAAATACAAATATTAATGCTGCCCTTATACCAAATGCAGGCTTGCTTGCTTCAGGGCCTGAAACAGGTATGCGCGGGCCAACAACCATTTGTATGGGCTGTTTACCAATTTTTGTAATGCCTGAAATAGTAGGATTTAAAAACAACAGGGTTGTGCTGGCTTGCCAGTTCTGTGTCATTTCTATATTAGCACCAATGCTTGCACCTGTAGGAAAACTATGTGCGAAAAAAGGCTGCAGAAATAACTGGTTAACAGCCTGCCTTTCTTTATCGCCTGCCACAGACCAGACCTGATTGACGAGAAAGCCCATGGTATTGCCGCCGCCTTGCTTTAATACTAATGCTGTCGGACCTATTCCGAATTTTTTAGTGCCCAGGTAATCATTCGTAGCAATTGGAATGAGCAATGCCGGGCCAATGCCCCATATCAGCCCATTCTTCGGATGGGAAGGCGAAAAGAATGCACTCACAGTAGCATCACTTAATCCAAACTCATGTGTATCCTTGTCAACTACATCCCGTTGATCAACAATAGGTATAATATACCGGGTAATCAGGTTAAGATCAGCACTAAGTTTTATGGGAATTACCGGTTGAAAATTGAGTGTATTCTTAGAGCCGTTGTTGGGGCCAATTCCCCAGTCTGTATTATTTTGGAAAGGAACGCTGATCATATTTGCAACAGGATTGGAAAGCTTGTCGGCTAATTCCTGTGCACTATTAGGCTGACGAGTATCCTGCGCATAAAGATTTATGGAAGCAAGTATAAGCAATAACAGGGCTGCGAAAATCAATCTGGTTAGCTTCATAAATATGCGTTACTTGATAAAAAATCAGCCCTTAAATTTAATATGATAATTACTCTAACGGTGAAATTTTTTATGAAGCGCTATTATTGACTATCAGGCAAAAATGTGGGTGCTTTTCTTTTTCTGCCTGCCTGTTCATAGCTGTATGCCAGCGGAATCAGTTTAGCTTCGCTGTAAGCAGTGCCCATAAAGGAAAGCCCCAGCGGCAGGCTATGTACTATTCCCATCGGAACGGTAATATGCGGATACCCGGCAATGGCCGCCGGCGTTGAAAAAGAAAAGCCTGTATCATAATCTCCATTTATAAGGTCTATACAGCACGCGAGTCCATTGGTTACACCGCAAATAGCGTCAAGTTTATTATCAGTTATCAGATCATCAATAATCAGCCGCGAGGATAAAGTTTTATTCAAAGCTTCTTTGTATTCACTGCTGTTAAGATCGCCCTTCGCCCGGCACATCTCCAATATTTCCTGTTTAAAAAAAGGCATGGCGGTGTTTTCATTCGCTTTGTTGAAATCGATCACTTCCTGCAGTGATTTTACTTTAGCATTGGCTGTTGAAAGATATTTATTCACGCCATCTTTAAACTCATATTGCAGCACAATGAATTCAGGATCGCCCAAATCGCTTGTTGCTTTTTTCAACTCTATTTCTATGATCGTGGCGCCTTGTTTTTTCAATACATCTATAGCTTCTTTATACAGGGCTACGATTGCCGTATTGCCATTCAGAAAAGATTTTTCAATACCGATACGTTTACTCTGTAAAGCATTTGCATCTAAAAAAACAGTGTAATCTTTCTGCATTTTTCCCATGCTGTTTTTTGTTACAGGATCTTCCTCATCCACACCTGTTAACACACCTAATAATATTGCCGCGTCTTTTACAGTACGCGCTATTGGTCCTGCAGTATCCTGTGTAGCTGATATGGGAATAATGCCGTTCCTGCTTAATAAACCTACCGTTGGTTTTATGCCGACGATACCATTTACCGCGGATGGCGATACAACGGAACCATCTGTTTCTGTACCGATCGCTACCACGCAAAGATTAGCAGCAACTGCAGTGCCTGAACCTGCACTTGAGCCAGAAGGATTCCTGTTTAAAATGTAAGGGCATTTTGTTTGTCCGCCGCGGCTGCTCCATCCGCTGCAGGAATGCGTAGAACGAAAATTTGCCCACTCGCTTAAATTGGTCTTACCCAGCACTACCGCTCCTGATGCTCTTAACTGTTGTATGATAAAAGCATCTTTCGCCGCATAATTTCCTTCCAAAGCTGAAGCGCCGGCTGTTGTCATCATTTTATCACCGGTATTGATATTGTCTTTTACAAGCACAGGAATGCCATGCATCGGTCCACGCAATTTGCCAGACCTGCGCTCTGCATCCATCTGGTCTGCGATTGCTAAAGCATCAGGATTAAGCTCGATAACAGCATTCAGCGCGGGCCCACTTTTATCTATTGCAGCAATTTGCTGAAGGTACATTTCTGTTATGCTGCGCGATGAGTATTTGCCGGTTTGCATTGCCTGTTGCAGTGCATCTATCGTTATTTCATCAAACGGGGAACTGCTATTGTTATTGGGCGATCCGGCTTTAGCATTTGTTGCAGGAATGATATTGAAAATGGATGAAACAGCTAATCCTGCAGCGGAGGAATTCCTTAAAAATTTTCTTCTTTGCATCTTGCAATAAAGATAAAGCTTTAAAAACAGTAATGATTAATGCAACCATAAATTGACTGTTTATATCAATAAGCTGTAGGGTGATATTTTTCAAACGCATTAAACATATTTTCGCTTGTAGTTATGCAGCTGCATAATATGGCTAACACGTAATCATGGCGAGAAAAAAACTCCTGAAATTATTCTTTATCATTCTGTGCTTGTTACCCGTTATTGCCTGGTGCCAGCAACGGGATTCTGTGTTTTTAAAAAACGGCCAGGTTTTAATAGGTGATATAAAAAATGTAAATTATGGCAAGATCACTATTGATGATGTTGACCTGAATCTGATATCAGTAAAACTTTATAAAGTAAAAAAAATAAAAACCAATAACCTGTTTAAAGTAACTACAGATGATAAACTGGTTTATATCGGAACATTAAATGCAGGTGATCGCGATGGGTGGGCAAAAATTGTAACGACCGATGGAGAAAAAATATCCCTGAATATAACCCGCATCAGCACAATGGTCTTTCTTGAAAAACAATTTTTTAAAAGGCTCGACGGTAATGTAGGTGCGGGGTTTAGCTTCACCAAATCAAGCGGCATTGGCCAGGTAAATTTAAATTCAACCATTAACTATGTAACCAGGGATTTTGAGAACCAGCTTAAGGCATCAACCATTGGCTCCATCGATTCTTCAAAATATTCGCGGGATAATGAAAACGTGGAAATATTCAGTAACTATAATTTTAATTCATCATGGCTTGCAGTAGGCTTGCTGGCCTACCAAAGAAATCTTGAATTATCGTTGTCGCGCAGGTTCCAGGAAATGGTCGGAGCCGGCAACAAAGTTTTAGTAAGGAATAATATGGAGCTGCTTGTTACAAGCGGTTTATCATTCAACCAGGAAAAAAGCACAGAAGATGTAAAGAGCGGAGTATTGCTTGAAGTACCGATAATGGCAAGATTTAATTTTTTTAATTTTCAGCATCCGAATATCCAGATATCAACTTCACAAACACTTTTTTTTGGCCTCACACAAAAAGGACGTGTTAGGTTTAGCGGCAGTACAGATTTTAGCTGGGAACTTATACATAATTTTTCATTCACGCTTAGCCTCTATAACAATTTCGATAACCAGCCTCCTGCTACTTCACCAAGCAAAACAGACTATGGCATAGTGATGGGATTATCCTACAAGTTTTGATAGCAAAGCATCGAAGCTTCAGCATTATATTGCAGTATGAAATATTTTTTATTTATTTCCTGCATTGTATTTACCCTGCAATCTTGCGCACAAACAAGTAATAACAGCGATACTTACATAAAAGACAATTATATAAAGAAAGAATTTCGCATAGCCATGCGCGATGGTGTAAAGCTTTTTACAAGTGTGTATATACCCAAAGACACAGCACAACAATATCCATTCTTAATGCAACGCACTCCCTATTCGGTTGCACCGTATGGGGAAACTAACTATAAAAGAAGACTTGGACCCAATCCTTTTTTCACTAAAGAAAAATACATTTTTGTTTACCAGGATGTGCGGGGCAGACATATGAGCGAAGGACAATTTCATGAAATGACACCTGCTATTGATAACAAAAAAGATAACACCGAAGTGGATGAAAGCAGCGATACGTATGACACTGTTGACTGGCTCTTAAAAAACATTCATAACAACAATGGCAAAGTTGGTATTTATGGAATTTCTTATCCCGGATTTTATGCAACAGCTTCTTTGCCGAATGCACATCCTGCAATAAAAGCAGTATCGCCGCAGGCGCCCGTTACAGATGAATTTGATGGCGATGATGCCAACCATCGCGGCGCATTTTTCCTGATGGATAATTTCAGCTTTGAAAACTTTTTTGATGCACCAAGAAATAATCCGCGTGAACAAAATCCGCCTTTGGACTCAACGCTTCGCATTGATGACGTGTATGATTTTTATTTGAAGATGGGCGCGTTGCATAATTACAACGATGTGTATTATCATAACAAAGCCAAAATATGGGACGAGTACCTGGAACATTCAACAAAAGATACATATTGGCAAGCGAGAAATATTCGTCCGCATTTAAAAAATATAAACCCTGCAACGCTTGTTGTTGGCGGATGGTTTGATGCTGAAGATATGTTTGGTGCGTTGAATACATATAAAGCCATCGAGCACCAAAATCCAACAAATGATAACCGTTTAGTGATGGCGCCGTGGACGCATGGCGCATGGGAAAGAAATAACTGGGATCATTTTGCAGGGTATCAATTTGGGCAGGATCTGAATGCAAAATTTCAGCAGATGGAATTTGATTTCTTTAATTACTATTTAAAAGATGAAGGCAATTTTAATGCAGGTGAAGCAACCATTTTTGTAACCGGCAGTAATGAGTGGAAAACATTTAATGCATGGCCTCCGAAAGAATTAAATCAACAAACATGGTGGCTGAATAAAGATCATCAACTCTTATTAGAAAAAGCAACAACAGAAGGAAAAGATGCGTATGTTTCAGATCCCGCAAATCCGGTTCCTTATATTGATAAACGCAGTGATGACCGCATTAATGAATACATGGGCGCTGATCAAACATTTGCTTCCAAACGCAACGATGTAGTTTATTATACAAGTAATGTTTTACAAAATGATATTACTCTACTTGGGCCGATAACAGCTAACATATCTATAAGTTTAAGCAATACCGATGCAGATTTTATTGTAAAAGTGATTGATGTTTTGCCTGACAGTAATAAAACACAACAATTGGTGCGTGCAGAAGTATTGCGTGGAAAATTTCGTAACAGCTTTGAAAAGCCTGAGCCTTTTGTTCCCAATCAACCAACCAACGTTAAATTTGAACTGAATGATGTAGCGCATACTTTTTTAAAAGGGCATCGTATTATGATACAAATTCAAAGCAGTTGGTTTCCGTTGGTTGACAGAAACCCGCAACAGTTCATCAACATTACAACAGCAAAAGATGACGACTTTAAAAAGGAAACTATAACCATTTTACATGATGATGCACATCCTTCATTTATACAGGTTGGTGAAATGGATTTGAAATAATGCGTTGTAAAATTTTTTACTTCCAATCCCACAGCACAACATTCCATTCGTCTAATGCATCTTTATAAGTATGTATTATTTCAAATCCAATTTTTTCATGTGCGCGCATTGAACGTGTATTGCCGGTTGAAA
>JABDAV010000017.1 GCA_013289015.1 Bacteroidota bacterium
GATTATGTTATCACCCACAGTTCAGTTCCATCTAACGTTTATGGTGAGTTTTCTACCTCAGGAAACTTTACTCCATATACCGGGCAAACTCCTGAACAGATAAAAAATACCGTGCTAAGCAGGATCAACCTGGGCAGTGGCCTTAATCTCCAGGCAGGGTATATGATTGGGAACTATGCAGTTGCCGGCAGGTATTCTCATTTGAAACAGGATGAACAGTCAGCTGATTTTACCACAGTAAATAAGGTGTATTCGCTTATTGTTACACGTTATTTCTCCGGTCATAATTTGAAATTAAACCTGGAAGGCGGTTATCAACAATTCAATAAAGCAATAACAACAGAAGAACATAACGGTACTATATACCTGCAGACCATGGTGACCGTTCAATTTTAAAACTATGAAGAGATTTATAGCGTTAAATATTATTCTATGCTTCTTTAGCGGGTTACAAGCCCAGGATTCGGTATTCTATAAAAAGTTTTTCCCGGATCCGTCTTATCCTATGCCGGTTCCTGTGAGTTCAGGAAATAAATCATACAATTATTTTACAAAATATAAAGACGTTGTTCAGTTTATTAAAGAGCTGGCCGATGAACACCCCCAGTTGATAAAAACCGGCAGTATTGGCGAAACACAAAGAGGCAATGACCAGGTATCTGTACTGGTCACCAATCAAAATTCTTCCGACAAGGAAAAATTGAGGGTTGCGATCCTTGGCGGCGTTCATGGTAATGAACCCATTTCAACCGATGGGCTGCTTTTCCTGATCCATCAGCTAACGGAAGATCCGCAATATGCCTATTTGCTTGAACACCTCGAGATCCTTATTCTACCTGATGTAAATGTGGATGGCCGCGAAGCCGACAAAAGAACAACCAGTAACGGCATTGATTTAAACCGTGACCTGACTGCACTGAATACAGTGGAGGCAAGGAATCTTAAAAAAGCAATTAATCAATTTGATCCGCAGGTTGTTCTGGATTTTCATGAATTTAACCCTGGCCGGGGTGACTTTAAAGGATTGAGTGACTGCTACTCCATCGGTTATGACGTAATGTTTTTGTATACGGGAAATCAGAATGTTGATCCTTCCATAAGAAGAATGATAGCTGAAGATTTTGTTGCACCAACAAAATCTTATTTAACAGAAAATCATCGCGAAGTTTCAGACTATGCGACAACCCGCTGGAGACGTAAGGAAATACTTCTAAATATGGGAGGAACGGGATCCAGGTCGAGCGCCACCAATTATGCTTTGCAAAACAGGATCTCTCTTTTAATGGAAATAAGGGGGGTTACGGAAGGCAACAAATCAGTAAAGCGAAGAATTGAAACTTCATTCCTGTGTGCAAGTTCTTATTTGAGAATTGCCGATAGCCTGCGCAGCCAGATCAGGGCAACCATTGATTCAGCAAATAAAAGAAGTGTTGACGGTGACCGAAACATTGTTGTTACATCAAAGCCACCCTTGAAGCAAAAGCCTTTTCTTTTTGTTGACGAATGTAAAAATGAGCACAAGACAATTGAATTCCGAACTTATTATAACATGGACCAGACACCTGTTATAACCAGGGAAAGGCCCGGCGCTTACCTGATTTTTCCATGTAGCAAAAAAGTGAAAGATGTCTTAACTATATCAGGGCTTGTTTTGAAGGAAGTGAGTAATCCACAGGAAATGGATGTGCAGGTGTACAAGGAAAACAGCACAGGTTCTTTTACACTTGAAATGAAAAAGATCAGGGTTCCACAGGATGCAGTGATAATAGATGCATTGCAGCCAATGGGCAATACGCTGTCTGATCTGATCGAACCGGAAGGTAGTAATTCTATGTATTCGAACGGCGATATAAAAACAGAAAATAAAACGAAAACACTTCCCATTTACCGGATTTCCCGTGAACAATTATCGAAACTTTAAACTAGAAAAATTATGATCAAAAAGATATTCCTGTTTGCGATAATTGCGGTTGTTGTGTGGTGCAAGCCCATCCAGGCCCAGGTAAACGCATCCGATAGTCACATTAAGGATTCAACAATAATATATACAGCCGGAGAAGGATTATATGTCAACTTTGGAACAAAAAACAAATTCCGGTTTAACCTCAATGGAATACTGTCACCAGGTTTCCAGTTCAGGTCCTTTAAGGAAGAGGGAGAGGTTACAAAGGAAAACCAAATGTCTATCAATCTTGCCCGCCTTAACATGAATTTTTCTGCATTTAACGGGTTAATGACAGCGGCCCTTAAAGCGGACTTTACGGGCACCTCTCCGCTGTTGGAAGCGTGGGTAGCTTATAATTCAAAGAATGGGCACAACAGAATTACGTTTGGTCAAAGACAGGCCATTTCCAATAACCGGCTTGCTCTTGAAGACGAAAAATTTGCTTCCTTCATGGGCCCCACGATCAATGGAGTGTCGAATGATGGAACTATATATGGAGGATTGATGCAGAATTTTGTGGTAACTACGCGCGAAGGAGGATTGTTTTATCAAGGAAATTTCTCGATCCAAAAGATCCGGGTATACGGTTCTGCTTCCATAACTACCGGGCAGGGCCAGTCTATCAATAGCACGCAAACTAACCTGGGACTTAAATATGGTGGGAGAATTGATGTTATGCCGATGGGCGACTTCATTAAAAACAATGCATTTATAGCGCAGGATATTTATTATGAACCAAAGCCAAAGCTTGGTATTGGTATTGCCGGCAGTTACACTGCAAAAGCTACCACACCTGTTGGCGCCTCAAGTGAAAATGCTTCCGGTGTATATAACCAGGATGGAGATCCCACCAACCCCGACTACAGAAGAGCGGTTGCTGATGCAATATTCAAGTGCAGAGGGTTTGCCTTTGTGGCAGAATATATTGACGCCAGCATTTATGGAAAAAACCTTTACAGTGATGCGGCATCTACCAAACAACATACCCCGGAAACGCTGAGCGCCAAGTACAGTACCGGGAATGCTTTTAATGTACAGACGTCTTACGTTTGGAAAAATGGCTGGGCAATTGAAGGCAGATATTCCAGTATTACTCCCGAATTCAATACAGCCGAGTCAAACGTGAAAAAACAAAATTGGTATACAGCTGGCTTCAATAAATATTTATTCAATTATGCATTAAAAGCGGGAATCAATACAACTTATATTGATGAGAATGACCTCACCGCCAGTAAAAATACCTGGATCACTAATATTGCTATTCAGCTTTCATTCTAAAAAGAAAAATTATGAACCGGAGACTCCTGGTGGCTTTCGCAAGCATATTCTTTTTTGGTTGTTCATCAAAAGTAGATTTTACAGTGGCGCCCAAACCCCCTGCGTATACTGAAACTTCTGAATTGATCATTTCTGAAATTTCTACTGCAATAAATACGGACGCTAATGCAGGAGGTGTAAGAAATCATTATGTTGAACTCTACAACGGAACCAGTGAAACACTCGACCTTTCTCAATATGCAATCGGGTACCAGGCAACTTTTGATGAAGGCACTTTGTCAGACTGGTCATTTCCAACTGATGCCACCTATCTGAAACTGAGTAGTGCACTCGAACCCGGTAAATGTTATGTTATCGCATCTACCCAGGCTGACCCTGCTTTTGTGCCCGGTAATATTACCTGGGGTACGAGCAGTACCTCGTCGTCAGATGCAAGCTCGCCTTTACAATTGAGTGGTAACAGTGGAATCGCATTATTGAAAAAAGATGCAGGAGGAACTTATATATTGGGCAACGACACTTACAAGATCATTGATGTATTCGGCAGCCCGAATGTTGCGAGGATAACATCAAGTGGTTCCAGCAGCAGCAGAAACAATTTCATTTGGCCTACGGCCGGAGAAAGCGATACAAGGAACAGAACATTCTGGAGAAAAAAAACCGTTCACGATCCAAGTCCTGATTGGTCACTGACCATGGGCACCACAGCAGATAATTCACAATGGACGCTGTCAGACGACCGGGCCTGGGATTATTCCAATGTTGGTTTGCCTACAAGATAATTAATTTGCAGAAAACAATACAGAGTTCATGAAGCTGATTAAGAATGCGCAGGTTTATGCTCCGGATAAACTCGGGAAAAAGGATTTACTTGTTGGAGGTGGAAAAATTTTAGCCATAGGAGATAGCCTTTCTTTGAGTGCACCTGAAATTGAAGTGGTTGATATGAAAGGGAAATTTACAACTCCCGGGTTGATCGATCAGCACATCCATTTAATTGGCGCAGGCGGTAAGCACGGGTTCAATTCCCTGACTCCGGAAATAACTTTATCAGAGCTGATCTCCTGCGGGTCTACAACAGTAATGGGATTGCTGGGAACAGATGGCATTACAAAAAGCTTAAGAACGCTGTATGCAAAAACAAAGGCCCTGGACAAAGAAGGGATCACTGCATATATGCTTACCGGTTTTTTTGGATTACCCCCGATCACATTAACAGGATCTGTTTTAGAAGACATGATATTGGTTGATAAAGTAATCGGGTGCAAAGTAGCCATCAGTGATCCGAGGTCTTCTTATCCTACTGCAAAGGAACTGCTGAATATTCTTAAAGATGTTCATGTAGGAGGGCTAACCTCCGGCAAAGGTGGTATTCTGCATGTTCATCTTGGATCGCTTGACACGAACATGTCCTTACTACTCGAGCTGGTTGAAACTTATAAATTTCCCATCAAAAATATTTCACCAACACATGTGGGCAGAACTGCTTCGCTTTTTGATGAAGCCATAAAGTTTGCCAAATTGGGAGGCATGATTGATATAACTACAGGAGGCACAAAATTCAGCGAACCTTATGAGCAGGTATTATATGCTTTGAATAAGGGAGTCTCCATTGATAACATGACTTTTAGCAGTGATGGAAATGCCGGGATGGCGCGGATGAATAAAGATGGTGAGGTTATTGAATTTTACAAAGCTCCTGTTGACCTGAATTACAAGCAGGTTGTAAAACTCATAAAAAAAGGGCGGCTTCCTGTTAGTGATGCCTTTAAACTGGTTACGTCGGGGCCTGCTAAAAATCTGTCACTTGTAAATAAAGGCGCAATTGACCTGGATAAAGACGCAGACCTGTGTTTTTTCGATAATGACCTTAATCTAACGGATGTAATGGCAATGGGTAACTGGATGATGAAGGATGGAACGGTGATAAAGACAGGTAGTTTTGAAACCGGCCTGCCGGATGATGAAGATGATGATGACGAGTGATCCGGAGATGAGGCTTAACTCAACAATCAAAGTTGTCTATATAAGTATCCTTTAGCGAGGAGTGACCGGGAGCTCCCGGTTTATTTTTATTTCCCTTTTCAATCCTTAATTTCTGATTCCATGTATAGGGAATATTGAATGGGTTCGTTAAGAAAATTCCAAGGGTTATACCATTGCTGATCAATGTTCGCCGGCTGACGAGTTTCTTTTCAATACTATCCTGGTCGATATTAGCCATCCATTAAAATTTATTACTAAAGCAATTTACAGAAATACCTGATGAGGCGCAAAATATCTGCAAATCTTGTCGCCGGATTTCCTTTCCTGCAGATCCTGAATGGGAATTACCAGGAGACAGCGCGGGGGGTGATACTAATCCCGGAGCGTTTGCACCATAAGATAACGTGAGTCCGGGTTAAGCATAAAGTAATCCTGGAAGGATTTAATTTGAATAACCCGCAAGGATTGCGGGGTAAAAAATGGATAAACAACATTAAACCCTTGCAGGGTTCAAATTGATTGATCACGATTTTATCCTCCGGTTACATCGAAGGCTATTTATATTAAAGCCTTTCAGGCTTAAACCGAACTCAGGTTAAGATAATACTATCCCAAAAATTTAGAAATAAGTGTGGCAATCAAATCTTTTAAGGGTATTTCCTGGGCAACGACCGGTATAAAAGGCAGTATGACGGCGCCTAAAAAGCTTAAGAGAATTACTTTGTCGATAAGCATTATGCGCATACCGGCTGTTTTTTCAAAACTGCCGACCAGGTCTACATGCCATGAAGTATCCGGCTTCTCTTTGCCGGTCTCATAATAATCTTTTAGTTCTTTTTCATAAACTCTTGCAAAGTCCCAGGCGTCTTTACTGTATTCAAGAAAATATTTTCTTTTTACTGAAGCAAGCAAAGGCATGAAAACGAGCAATGGTAAAATAAAGAGAAGCAATACAAATACAAGCATTGACCCAATCAATACCGCAAAATCACGCATAGATGCACCGGAAAAAATAATGAGGTTACTCATACCTGCAGCCACCAAAGAAGAAAATGCAAGTGCTACAGGAAAGAAGCTGAGCTGTGTATATTTTAAAAAGCCGAGGCCGCCCATTCCATCCGGGTGAAGTGAAGAAAGCTTAAGATCAATCTTTGATATCTTCCGCAAAAAGATTATCCATATTACGATGCTGTACAGCCACCTGTACAACATCAATTGTAAAAGAGGCAAACTAAAGATGATATACCACCAGCCTGCAATTGAAATCCTGCCCTGGTATATTACCCAGGGTGCAGAAGTATCCGGGAGGCTGGATATACCTTTTATGCGAACATAGAATGTATAATAAACCAGTAGTATCAGCAGTATATCTACTATTACAGAGTTGCGGTATTTTATTAACCAGTCAATTTTATTTTCAAACTCAGTGCGGTTGGTTTCATCTATGATCTTTGAGTCATAAAACATGTGTATGGTGCGGGAGAAACTCCTGTTTATAATTTGCCGTGAAAAAAACAGTATGGGGAAAACCAATAAAAATCTTACATGCGTTGCAACATCACGAACAAAAAGAAGAAAAAACTGGTTGAACCCAAGCTGGGTAAATGATAATAAAGCCAACGGCAGCCAACACAGCATTATTAATGACACAACCAGTAATATCTTAAACCGGTGGCTTTTTTGCTCGAAGCCTGCCCGGTCAAGTAACCTCCAGAGAATGCCGCCGGGAACAAAGGCATAATCTTTAGTTTCTGCCATAGCTGATCTTTTAAAAGATTTACGAATTCACAATTATGCTTTCAAACATAGAAAAAACAATTAACAGAAAGCAGGGCGAAATGCTCTGATAAAAAGAATCAACGTTTTTTTGTAATAAACCTCCGCCTTACCTCCCGGGTAATCCAGGGTAAGGATGCTGCCTTACATTTTTAGTTTATCATCTTCCATCAATATTGTTTATCATATTACAAATACGGAGAGTGCATTTCAAAGCTTTTTATAAATATCTGTAATTGCCTGTTTGCCCATATCTGCTTTAATGATCCCCCGCATAGGCCTGCCCAGGTCAAGTGTTATATAGGTAATCATTGAAGAAAAAAAAGCAAACCCTATAATTACAAACCAGTCTTTAGGCCGCATGCCCGAACTTGTGAACCCACCTATAAAGCTTGTAACCAAAGCAAGAATAAACAGCATATATATTATCGGGTCGGGTACCCGTGCATATAAGCTCATTTCTATCGTTGTGGCAATATCAAAGGTATTGTTTAATGCAGGAATCATATTATTGGATGGTATCAGCATATCAGGTTGTTTGGATTGCCTTGTTGCTATTGCCCATAAAGTATCGGCTGCACCTGCTGCATCGCTTTTCGCTTTATTAAAAAGCATGGTATCTGTAATATTATTATAAAAAGAAAGGCGTGCTTCAATGTATTGTTTGAATTCTGCATGGAATGCATTGCGAATGCTGTCGGGATAAAGATCAGACCGAAGCACTGCAGTTCCTATATCGTTGGCTTCTTCCACTATGCTGTCACGCACCTGGCTGTAGCGCGAAGCCGACATTCCAAAGGTAAAAGCAAGTATAAAGGCCGATAATCCAAACAGTGCACTCAGCAATGAATTTACTCCTCCTTTCGGTTCATTTTCTTCATATTTCCACAACCTGCCTGCCATTCTGCCTAAAGGAACCATGATCACCATTGCAAAAAAGAGAAAAATGCAAAGTACAAGAGCGTCTGTTCTATGAATAAGAGAAAACTCCATTGCAGGTATTTATTCCGGTAAAGATTTAATACATGTACAATCAATCAGCATGCAGTAAAAACTGAAACTACTGAATTTTTTGAAGAAGAAAATTTATGCCCAGGTAATTAACCGTTAAACAGAAGATAGCTGTGCAACTATAAAAGCCAACAGCAAAATTTTATTGCGGATGACTTTGATATGATCTGCCATATAAAAATGAAAATGCAATAATGATCAGGATATTTTTCATTCTTCCTCCACCGTTTCTGAACCAGGAATTTCATTGGATATTCCGGCAACAGTTATTGATGCCCGGCTCATGGTAACCCCGGAAAGAAAACTGAAATCATCCAGTCTTATATCATCAGCTCCGCTCTGATCAAAAGGATTTTCCAGCAGGTTTTGCACATTAAAAAATGAAATAAGTATAAAGCCTTTGGATAGCGTCATTAAAGCAACGTACCAAAAACCCGCCCCGGTTACATCATGCAAAACAGTTGCAGGATAAGAGATCACAAAAAGATAAATAGCAAAAAGAACAATGGCCCTTGGCCCCCAGGGTGTGCGGTGACGGTGCGTTGCCAGCAGGAATTCGATACTTTCATTCATCCTGAAAAGAAAGAAAAAAAGCTTTACCGCAAATGTGTTTTTTAATGCATCTTTATTTGCCTGTGCGAAAGTGAAAATGGAATGTGAAGCTTCCTGCACCGCTGCTGAATCTTTTGATCTCTCCGTAAGATATTTGAACAATGACCCGGAAAGATTTTCTGCGATGATCCTGAACTCTTTTTTTTTCTCATTGTCCAGTTTGCTGATCTGAAAGCTGTAATAAACAGATTGCAGGGATGCCTTGAACAGGCTGAGGTATTGCATGGCCCGCTCTCTTCTTCTGAAAGCCATACCTAATGAAAATGTGAGCGGAAATATGATGATGAAATCGAGGATCAGGTAATCAACATAAATGCTGAGTTGATTACGGACACATATATAAGAGCTTATGAAAGAGATCGCGATAACAGCTACGGTCTGAAAATTAAATATGGATAAATATTTTCTCATAGCGTTTACAAATGTTATCCGCAGTTAAGATCGCTGATTTAACGTGAGTTCGGTTTAAGCCTTTCAGGCTTTAATATAAATAGCCTTCGATGTAACCGGAGGATAAAATTGTGATCAATCAATTGAGGCCTTGCAAGGTTCAATGTTGTTTATCCATTTTCACCCCGCAATCCTTCCAGGATTACTTTATGCTTAACCCGAACTCACGTTAATTTATTTTAGCGCGTTTGCCAAGATAATATTTGATTTCAATATGTTCAATAAAACTCTATAGTTCTACAATTATTACTACAAAATTTTGAAAAACAATCCACAGTGTTATGCAGGATTTGATAAATTTTATTTTAAACTATTAGTCTTTTGTATCTTCCCCTGAGCTAGGAGTTGGCGGCGGTACCGGCTGCTGATCGTTGACGTGTTGTTTTTCCCATGCCCGGACCTTTATTCTTGCTGCATCGAAAAGCCTTGTATAGTTACCCTTTAATAATTTTTGTTTTGCGTCAGGTGTTAACTGCGCTAATAATGGCAGGTACATGTTGTACACCTTCAGGTATTTTTCCTGGCTGGGTGGCGCTACTTCATCTGTTCCAAATAAAAATCTATCCGGGTATTTATTAATGAGATCCGCAGTAGCTTTTATTGTTTCGGGAGTAGCAACGATATACTTGGCAACTTCATCCCAGGAAATATCAATACAGACATGTTTAAGCGTAGGATCAGAAAGTGCATGGTCGATAATAGTTAACTGGTCTTTTACAGGCCGTACAATCCTGCCCAGGCCGCAATGCGCCCAGATAATGGTTGTATTGGGATGCCGCCTGAAAAGATCACCCACCTGTATTGCCTGGTAAGGAACCTGCCCGGGTTTTGGAAAAGGAGCGTCAATATCGTTGTGTATAAGCACAACAAGGCCCACCTCTCCTGCAAATTCAAGAATACTGTCCAACGCAGGATTCATCAGGCTTGCTGTTTCGCCTGATATTTTTGATGAAACAAATTCTTTGTGAATAGAGAATTCTCCAATGCCGCTGAATACGCCCGGAAATGTCATCAATACCCTCCTGATATGATCTGCGGCGTACATATCGGTAGGATTGAAGCCTGTGATCATAGGATCGAACCGCGCCTGTTCCTGCGGGGTTAGTGATTTATATTGCATGGCAATATAGGCATCAGTAAAAGAGTAATAGTATAAAGGAGCATCGGTTTGTAAATAATAAACAGGCGCGAATTTGCCTGAATTTTCATAATCCCATTCCTGCTGTAAAGGAATACCGAATAAAGTGGAACGGCCAACTTTTGTTCCCATCACCCGGAGAAATTGATGTACATCTATCCCCTGCTGTACATAATTAGTAAGATGGAAATGTGAGTCATAGAAAAGAGAAGAATCTGTTGAAGATGGCGGAGCTGCAGTTTGTGCAAAACTGCTGACAGAGGCAAAAATTGCAATGCATAAGCACAAGGCAAATGCTGCGATTGCTCTCCTGATCTTATATTGAAAACAGGAGTATTCTGTTTTGTAAAATATATTGTTCATCTTCTTTACGTTTTTGATTTAAGTGAACTTCGATACCCTTTTTCATTAGCATTAAAAGTTAAGTTCGAAATCAAGGTTAAAACCAGTTCCATTAGCGCCAACAGTATAAGGATATGCCAGGCCCCCAACAGGGCATTGTTTCATAAAAATTAACTGTGCGTTTATACGGGCAGAAATGGTGTGTTTGAATGGAAAGAAATTGAGACCTGTTCTCACTTCCGACGGGTTACCATATTGACCATAGATCCTTGAGTAGGTTGTATAAAGCTGGAGTTTTTTTGGGAAAATCATTGCTGATGCAAGAAGCTGAAATCCATTATCATTAAGTTGATCAAACGGCAGGGAAGCATTTGGGTCTGACTTAGTTGTTTTGAACTGGTCAATCTTCCGCCAATAATATTCACCTTCCAATGCATAGCCTTTAAGTTTTGCTCCGCCATCTAAGGAAACCATCATATCCCTGGCTTCTTCCACCTGCACTCCGTTTGCGAACAGGCTGGGAGCGAAAATGGAACTTCCGTCTGAAACCCGTAAGGTTGTATTTTCAAACGCATCAGAAGTAGGTTGCCCCTGCCGTGTTTCATTACTCCGGGTAAAATGGGCGCCAAACCTGGTAGCTACTTTCTGGTGATCATCATAATCACCATAACTGCCGTTAAACATACCATATTCACCAGTGGTAGGTAAATAGATCAGTCCGGCCGACAGCGTATTAAGCTTGGCATCCAATTGTCCTGCATCAACACCTAAAGTACTCATGTTGTTTCCAAGCATAATGGTGTAATTAAGTTTTTTCGTAACCTCACCCTTTGCCTGTATTCCGCTGGTATAAGAAGGGCGCATATATTCATCGGCTATCAGGCGGTTATCAACTGATAACCAAAAAGGATAATTTCCTTCAGTGGACCTTACTCCCGGCAGCGACATAATACCCCCGGTAAGTTTAAAATACCGGCAAAAATTATAGGAAAAATTGCCGGCAACAACTACCTGGGCACTTTGTCCCTGCGATGCATTGGATGTCCAGACATATAAAAAATAAGTGAGTTTCGGATCAAAAGCCCAACCTGAAAAGTAAATACTCACTTTATTTAACTGAATATCCTGGCGCCTGTCCACTGTTTGGGTTTTTCCAAAACCATCTACGTAACTGGAAGCATACCCCAGCTGGTTAAGATAGCGGAGATACGCATAAGGCCTGATGTTAACTTCACCATATTTCGAATGTGCTATCCTATGACCTTGCATGATCCTGTAAGGATCGGCATTGGTTGTATCAACATCACCTGGTGGTTTTTCCTGTGCTGCAGCGATAACGTATATAAATGCTGTTAAGAAAATCATTGTAATCCTGTACAATACTCTCCTTAACAGCATCCGGTTGATTCTATTCATTCTGATGTTTAATATTTATTGCTTAGGCTCTATCCAATAAGGATTTACTTTCAATTGTTCTACTACATATTGAATAACTTTTTGCGCTTTTACACTGTTGCCAGCCGCATCTAACGGAGGAGATACTACTGCGATTCCAAATTTGCCTGGACAAACTGCAAGCAATCCGCCACCCACACCACTTTTTCCCGGAATACCTGAATTAAATAACCATATACCGGAATCATCGTATAAACCTGCTGTTGCCATTACAGGCAAAGTGTACATTACGGTGGCCTGGCTTACCACTTTCTTCTTGGTTACAGGGTTTACGCCGCCGTTAGCTAAAGTAGATGCCATTTCAGCAAGGTCTTTTGCATTTACATTGAGTGCGCATTGCTTGGTATAGATATCCGTTGCCTGAACGGGGTCAAAATACATCCTGCCATAAGCATACAACAAGTGCGCAATGGCCTGGTTGCGCAGATTATCGCCCGCTTCACTTACATATACCGGCCAGTTGAGTGAAAGTTGCCTGCCTGCAAAATCACTTTGTATCTGAACAATATTTTTCCATTTGGTTGCCGAATCAGCACCGGCTATGAGGCTGCTTGCTGCAATGGCGCCCGGGTTTACAAGCGGGTTGATCTCTTTGCCTTTTTGCATTTCAACGGCAACGATTGAATTGAAACGCATGCCTGTTGCATCCACTCCTATTTTATCCTGGATGGCCTGCGGCCCGAGGTCTTCCAGGTCTTTCGCCATAGTAAAAACTTTTGATACACTCTGGATAGATACCATTGACTGGATATCACCTTCTGTATACACCTGTCCATCTGTAGTTATGAGCGCAATCCCGAAAATATTCGGGTCAACAGTGGCAAGTTCCTTAATGTAGTCTGCATTTTTGCCTTCCTGCAGGTCTTTGAATTTGCTGTAGGCGTCATCAAGCACTTTTTGAATGTTCTGTTTTGTTAAAGTGTTCTGCGCATTAACCTGGAAAGAGATCACGAGCGTTAACAACATGACCGTTGTGATCATCTGCCATGGAGCCATTGAAATGTTTTTTTTCATGATTAGTTATTTTTTTGAATTAGAATAAATTTGATTATTCGTCGCCCTCTCCTTTGCTTTTAGCAATTTCATTGTCTTTCTTTTGATAGAAGGCCTGTGAGAAACTATATTTGAATGAGAGCTGGACCTTGGTGGCGTTGGAGCTAAATCCATCACTGAAATTGTCTCTTTTCCCATACTGTAATTCAGCTACAGCCCAAAAATTCTTAACGGGCGTAACAGAAAGATTCACTATTGCATACTGCCCGTTTTTATAAGCATTGGCTGAACCGTATGATGTATTTGATATATGGACGCTTGAATAACCAAAGGATGTACACCACTTGGCATTCCAGTAATGGTCGTAAAAGGCCACAATACCCGATACAGGCAACGCTTTACCATCAACTAATCCGGAAGAGTTGATTGTAGTTCCTATATCTACCGGCGCATCCTGCATATAATTTTCAACGCCTTGCCCATACACATAAGATCCGTGGAAGACATCCATTTTGCCCACATTAAGCACAGCGCTAAAGTTCAGTCCCCAGCCTGTAACATGGCCATTCACATTTCCATTGGTACTAAGATCTACCCATCTTAACTGGCGCAACATTCCGCCTAACTGCACATGGCCCCACTTCCCGCTTCTTTTATAGTGGGCGGACAGGTCAGGCAGGTGTAACTGTGCTTTGACACTATCCAATGATTCGGGAGTTTCCACAGTACCCTTATCTGCGCTGGTACCGGGGCGTTCCAACGCAATATATAGTTCATTTTTGCCGGTTAAAGCGGCATACCTTATTTGTATGTTCCTGTAAAATACCATCCCGCTCGGCCCCCAGTATTCGGCTGTATTTGGCCAAACATCACCATCCTGGAATGGTGTATTTGCCTGGCCTACGAGTAATCTGCCCAATTCACCATAATAACTCCGTGGACGTATGGTTGTCTGACCTTCGTCTACGCCAACCCCCCACATATCAAATTCGACTACAGCTTTTAGTTCACCTAATGGTGTTTGCGTGTAGCCCTTTACGCCAAACCGTGTTTGCCTTACACCGAAAAAAACCTGGCCATCCGGCCCGAACTGGTCTTTATAAGATGGAAGCTTGGTAATACGCAAGGCATCTGACCATGCAGGATTTATCTGGTTGAAGTTGTATCCCATATCTGTCTGCGCAAACCCATATATTTCAAGGCTTCTTACCATGGATGTATCCTGCGCCCGGGCTGAAAACGCAGCAACCAAGAATGCAATTAAAAGGAGATGTTTTAATTTCATAGATTATGTGTTTAATAAATTAGAAAATGGTTTCCCTTGCAGGGGCGATGCAAAAAGTAAATACCGGTAGCGGGAACTTATACAATTGTGTTTTTTCGCGTAGTATTTATTGCTATGAAGGCAGAACATAGCATTTAATTTTTTATGACTGAAATTATGCTTGTTATAAACAAGACGGCAAAGTAGAATGATTTATGAATGGATTGCGTACTTAACGGTATGAATAATGCCATTTAACGGTTAAGTGCAGTGTCGAAGCAGCATTATCCGTAATTCTTATTTAATTACATACCTGTAGCCGGAGTTTTTTTTGATATAGCCACATAGGAGCTAAACAAAGGTAAAAATTGGAAAGTATTTTTTTACTATCGGTCAATAGGAAATGATGAATCATCTTAACCTGAAAAAACTTTACAGGTTAAGATGATTACTAATGAATATGTTAAGCCAATGTTTCAATCAATATGAAATGCTATGAATATAGCAATTGTGGTTTTCCGTTTGCTCTGTTGTCTCAGTGCGATAAATACTGCGCACAGAGGCAAGGAGATAACAGAGGTAAGATTTTTGTTTTGTATTGCCGCTACTTCCAGGTAGGGCAATAGCCAGATATCTTTCCTGTTTTATCTTTTATAAAAAAATCCGCCAACGGGTTAATGACATATTTGAAATAAGCCTGCCGACAGCTGCATTGTTAACACAAACTGCATTAAGGCATGAAGAAATTTATTTTGTTTTATTGTTTACTGATGATTGCAGGAACCGGTTTTTCGCAAATGAAAGACACTATATTTTTCAATAACGGCAGCATAGTAATTGGTAAGATAAAAAAAATAAAACTGGGAATTGTTACTTTTGATCCCGATGATGCCAATGATATTACTGTTCAACTGCGGAATTTAAAAACCATTGCCGCCGAACGGGAGGTATTTCGGGTAGAGACGACAGATGGAAATGCTTACTACGGCAAACTGGTACCACACCCAAGCAATGGCTTTGTACGATTTGTAAATGGTATTGATACGAGTACCATACTGGTGCAGGAGATATCTGTAATGTACCCTTACGGTGAGGCGTTCCTGCAACGGTTTACAGGTGATGTGGGTTTAGGATACAATTATACCCGCTCCAGCAATTTCGGAAGATTAAATTATGACGGTACGCTTAATTATGCTTCATCCAAAGTAGAAATATCTTTAGCGTTCTCGGGCATTTATACCTTTACGGATTCAGCATTTTCGCGGGACAATGAAAACTTTACAATAAAAAACAATTATTATTTTACTCCTTCCTGGTTTGGCACCGTGTTCTTCAATTACCAGCGCAATCTTGAACTGGGTTTACAAAGACGTTACCAGGAAGGCTTTGGGGCAGGTAATAAATTAATTACCAGTAAACATGTTTACACGTGGGCCAGGGGCGGTTTTGTATTTAACCAGGAAAAAAGTACAGAAAATGTTACCAACGGAACAGTTACGGAATTATTCGGCCAGCTTGAATTTAATTTTTTCAGGTTTACAAAGCCAAAGATCGATATGCTCCTGGCACAAACTGTTTACTACAGCCTGTCACAAAACCGTTTCCGTAATGACGGAACTACCAAAGTGAATTGGGAACTGGTGAAAAATTTTAAACTAAGCCTTGAATTTTATAATAACTATGACAGCAAACCCCTGGCTGAAGGCAGCAAATTTGATTACGGCATTCTTTTCGGGTTCAGCTATTTCTTTTATTAACAGCCTGACCATACAGCTACATAGCAGCACCATCATTTAACGGTTACATATGTTTTATCCCGATGTTTAAATTGACACACTTCTACCTTTACAGTATGCTATAATTCAATCTGCGAAAAACAGTTATCATGCAAACGGTAAGACTTGGTATGATCATTATAATGACGGGTTTGATATTACAGGTAAATGCCCAGCAGTTCAATTCAGACAGCTGGCTGTCCAAACCTCATGGTACCATCACCCTTATTCCAACCTTCGGGCAGCGCAATACGATGCTCATGAATACCTATTCACTTTTTTCGAAATGGGAGTTTACAATGGCAGCCTACCTGTACAATAATGATAACGATCCCACTACCAACGATGGCTATTCGACCTCGTTTTATGCAAAGTATATGTTCTATCAAAATAAAGCAGGAACAGGCGGTGCGGCTGTTAAAGCGGGTACAGGGATGTTTCCCGGAACGATAGATAAAGAACTGAGGCAGGAAGACGCATTCAAGACCTTTTGGATGAATACTCCTGTAACCATACCACTTTTTAATAACGAAGTGTCGTGGGACCTTATGCCGGGCGCAAGCCTGACCAGGAATTACGGTGAAGAAAAAACATCTGCCTGGGGATTCACTTATTCAACCCGTGTTGCCTGGGCTCCGTGGTTTCCTAAAAATCCCCAATGGTCGGTAGTAGGCGAAGTATTCGGATCAGCGGGGAAAACAGGAAGCATTCCTGAATTTAAAGCAGGATGGCGTTGGGAGCCGAGCCAATACGCAACTTTTGCTTTAACATACGGACAGGAGTTTGGCGGACATAACGGTGCGGGGTTCGAGATCGGCGTGATGCTGTTTACGCCACCGTTTGCCTGCCTGGCAGGTTGTGTTGAACATAAAAAAAGTTCGGAATAATTTCTCTCTGCCTGTACTGGTGCTGAAAAGAATGAGTTTGATTTGGTATTATATCCGGGTTCAGTTACAGTTTTTGAAAGAGTGACAAAAAATTTATAATTTGAATGTTGTATTTCTTTATTTTTAAAAAGTCCGTATAATTTTAATTTGCGTAGCTTGAATTACTATCGCTTTAAATAGCAGAAAACAAAAAAGTTCATGAAAAAGAAAATCGCCCTGTTAGCAATCGGGATCTGTGCTTATGCAATGATATATGCACAGTACACAACTGATAAATTAGTTGGAGAAAAGCATGCTACAGCTATTGACAGTTTAAAATCGACCGAGTATCCTTATTTGCTTCCGATATGGGGTGAAAGAGTTGCACGAAAAGGATTCAAACTTCCAAAATCAGCGGGCTTTAGTGCCCAGTATATTTACCAGCAATCAGATATTTTAATCAGCAACTTACAGGTGGGATTCAACAACGGCCCTAAATATAATCTCGATCAAATCGTAAGATTTAACAACGCCGTGGCAACATCAAACGGTGTTAATATCAGGCCGGACATCTGGGTGTTTCCCTTCCTGAATGTATATGGAATATTTGCCAAATCCAAAACCTCAACCGCAATAGACGCAGGACTTTGGGTGCCCGACAGTTCAACATGGAATAAAATACTGGACATTAAAACAAAGGCAAATTTTAATGCCACCACATATGGGTTTGGTATAACGCCGACAGTTGGTGTTGCAGGTTTTTTTATCATACTCGATATGAATTTTACCTGGTCTGATATCAGTGCATTGGATAAGCCTGCTTTCGCATCTATATTTGGACCAAGGATCGGCAAAACCATTACCTGGGCAAACCATCCTGAAAGAAGCTGGACCATTTGGACAGGCGGTTTCAGGGTTAAATTAAATTCCTCTACCGCGGGTAGTTTAAGTACGGCTGAACTATTCCCGGTTGATGAGTGGGGTAAAAAACTGGATACCGGTTATACGAAGGTTGCAGAAAGTCAGCAAAAAGTAGATGCGTGGTGGGAAGGGCTTAGTCCGGCCGATCAAAGAAACCCTGTAAATGCTGCCAAATATAATACAGCTAATTCAGCGCTTGCAAGGGCAGGCAGCATATTGGATGCAGCATCAGAGGCAGTTACAAATGCCGGCAATTCAAGCGTTCAATATTCACTTGACAAAACACCAAAAGATAAATGGAATTTTCTTATCGGTACACAATTCCAGATAAACAGGAGCTGGATGATACGCGCAGAATATGGTTTCCTGAGCACGCGTACCCAATTTATAGGCGGTTTGCAATACAGGTTTGATTTCTAATCTTATATAAAAATATTTGCACAGTTATTGACTGTTTATAAAAAACATTTTAAATAAGCAAAAAAATACGCCATGAAAAAGTATAATTTCCAGGTTCTGCAATTATTATTTGTTATTTCAGCATTATTTATTACACAGTTGGCATCAGCACAATCAAAAAAAGATTCATCCCTTATCAAAGACTGCGACGAAGCGAAAGCTGAGTTTATTAAAACGGATGCATTAATAAAGCATTTGTTTGATGAAGCCACAGGCTATGTTATTTTTCCGAATGTGGGTAAAGGAGCGGTGGGTGTAGGCGGCGCTTCCGGAAACGGTATTGTATTTGAAAAAGGCAAACTGCTCGGGAAAGCAAAGATGACGCAGGTGAGCATTGGCTTTCAGCTTGGCGGGCAGGCATACCGCGAACTGATATTTTTTGAAAACAAGGAGACACTTGAGCGCTTCAAAAAAAACAAGGTTGAATTTTCTGCACAGGCCTCTGCTGTAGCCGCAAAATCGGGCGCTTCCGCCAATGCAAAATATGCAGACGGTGTTATGATATTCACGCAGCAAAAAGGCGGATTAATGTATGAAGCTTCGGTAGGCGGCCAAAAATTTAAGTTTACAACTTTTTAATATAAAGTCTTACTATAACAAACCCCTTGTTAAACGCTTCGCAAGGGGTTTTGTTTTTATAAAACGGAAACTCCAGACTAACATTATGCCTGCATAAACTACTTTCGCACTTCATACAAACAATACGTTAAAGCTATGTTGTCAATTAGGTTATTTTTGAAACGAAATCTTATTCAATGAATATTATAGAACTACATCATCTTAAAAAATATTTTGCTACACAAAGGGCGGTTGACGACATAAGTTTTTCTATAGAGCAGGGAAGCATCTTTGGGTTACTCGGTCCGAATGGCGCGGGCAAAACAACATTGCTGCGCATGATCACCGGTATATTTTATCCTGATGAAGGAGAAATAATCTTAGACGGGAAAAAGTTTGATCCGCTGCGCGATAGTATAAAGATCGGCTACATGCCCGAAGAACGCGGTTTGTATAAAAAGATGAAGATTGGCGAACAGGCTTTATATCTCGCCCAGTTAAAAGGAATGAACAAAGCTGAAGCGCTTGAAAAAATAAAATTCTGGTTCCAGCGGCTTGAGATGCAAAGCTGGTGGAATAAAAAAGTAGAGGACCTGAGCAAGGGCATGAGCCAGAAGCTGCAATTTGTAATAACTGTTTTGCATGAACCGAAACTCATTATTCTTGATGAACCTTTCAGCGGGCTTGATCCTGTAAACGCTAACCTCCTTAAAGATGAAATTTATGGCTTGTCACAAAGAGGCTGCACCATTATTTTCAGCACACACAGAATGGAACAGGTGGAAGAGATCTGCGATCACATCGTATTAGTAAATCTCGGCAATAAAATACTGGATGGTTCTGTTCAGCAGGTAAAGAATGATTTCAAAGAACATAAGTTCAGCATACAACTATATGAAGTGCCGTCAACCATAAGTTCACCTGCTTTTGAAGTGATAAACGGGGAGGCCAACAAATTTGTGGTAAAGATCAATGATGGTTTTAAAAGCAATGATGTTTTAAAACACTTTATTGATCAGCAGGTGAATGTTGAAAGCTTCAACGAAATATTGCCTTCTTTGAATGATATATTCATTCGACTGGTTGAAGGCACCAAAGCAACTACAAGACAATTTCAAAAAATTTAGCTTAACAGTATGAGCAGAACATCTTTAATTATAAAGCGTGAATATTTATCGCGTGTACGCAGCCGTAGTTTTATTCTCACCACTTTTTTAACGCCATTGGTATTTGTAGCCTTTATCGTGGGTGCGGCTTTTTTATCTGTTAAAGGTAAAGAGCAGCTTAAAGTAGCAGTGATTGATGAAAACGGTTTTTTTAAAAATCGTCTCAAAAGCGATAATGATGTGCAATTTGATTTTCCGGCTAATGTTGATACTTCAAATTATTTAGGCAAAGGCTATGCTGCTTTACTTATTATTTCAAAGATCGACACATCAAAACAGCAAACCTTTTATATTCGTTCACAAAAAGCCATTGGCATAGGCGCTGCACAAAACATCGAAAATAAAATTGATGAAGTGGTGGAAGATAATATGCTGCAGCAATCAGGTATCACACGCAGTAAGCTGGACTCTATTCATGATAATTCCCATATAGCTAAAGTTGTATCACTTGAAGAAAACGAAGGTGCTGCGAAAGAAAGTAACCAGTTGCTCGCTTCCGTTATTGGCTATGTATGTGGTTTTCTTATTTACCTTGTGTTACTGATATATGGAATGATGGTATTGCGTGGAGTAATGGAAGAAAAAACAAACCGCATTGCGGAAGTGATTATAAGCAGTGTAAAGCCTTTTGAATTAATGATGGGAAAAATTGTTGGAATTGGTGCTGTTGGCTTAACACAGTTCATCATGTGGATCGTTCTGATAATTGTATTATCTGCCGGTGCGCAGGCGTTTGTACCACACGATACCATGCAACAGGTGCAAATGCTGCAACAGCACAATGGCATGATGCAGGGCAATACCGAACAAGTGAGTGAAGGCGCTCAATTTATTTTTAATGCGCAGCATACTTTGGGCACAGCTAACTGGACACTAATAATACTTTGCTTTATTTTTTATTTCCTGGGTGGCTATTTATTTTATGCTTCACTTTTTGCAGCCGTTGGTTGTGTTACAGAAGATATACAGAATTCACAGAGCCTTACTTTACCTATTACGATGCCTGTTATTTTTTCTTTTATTATTGGAACAAATGCTGTGCAGGTACCGGACAGTTCTTTAGCTATATGGGCAAGCATTATTCCTTTTTCTTCTCCTATCGTAATGATGTCAAGAATTGCATACGGAGTTCCCGGCACTGTGCCTTACTGGCAACTTATTGCAAGCGTGCTGACATTGATCGCGGGATTTTTATTTACTACCTGGCTCGCAGGAAAAATTTATCGCACAGGCATTTTGTTGTATGGCAAAAAAGCAACCTGGAAAGAGATGATGAAATGGGCATTCCGGAGTTCTTAATATAATGTGAGCCCGGTTTAAGCATAAAGTTAATTCTAAAAGGATTAATTTGAATAGCCCGATTAGGATTACGGGAGGCTTATTTATATTAAGGCCCTTCAGGTTTACCCCGGATTCACGTTATTTAGCATGCGATAGTACAGGCCTGGTTATATACCTATGGTGCCTTTTGCTATGGAACTGATGGGGGGTTGATAGCTGCCTGGTATGAAGTAAGATCCCTATAAGGTCCCTATAACATCCCTATAAGGTCTCTATATTGTCTCTCTGAAAGTAAAGCAGAACAGAAAGGCATGTATAGTTGTATACAGCTATTTACAACAGGATATTGTGGTATGTAAAATAAGTACAAAGCCCGGAATAGCAAAAAAATTAGGAAAATAAACTATTGTGCAGAAGCTGACCTGCAGCACATGCTATGAAAATGGAAGCGATCAATGCAGCAGCCAAAGCAGTTTATGATTTGCTGTAGGGGAGAAAGGATTGAAATAAGCAGCCGTTATGCTTTAGCGCGGTTTGGCAGAGTGCCTGGATTTGCTATTGAAATGAACAGGAATTCAAATTCCTTATTTCGAACCCACGTTAATTAAGCAACAGCTTAGATAATTGTTTTGAAACGATGAGCATAAGACCGGAGCTGCTCAATGATATGCAGATGACGCGTTGCGATCCCGCATCAAGCGCGCATTGGCGAGCTAACTTTCTTCATACATCACTTAAATACAATTATTATATGCTCAAGCCGCATGGCTTCGTTGTCGCATCGGCGCTGCTTTCGCTTTTTTGAAAAAAATTTCCTTCGGATTTTTTTCAATCCCGACATTCGTCGTGACCGAACCGAAAGAGGCGCCTTATGTGACAACTGGTAACAACCTGAAATTACAGGCGCTAATTACTTTGGAACTCATGCTGGTTTTATATTTAAAGCGATTACAGCTATTTCTTAACCTGACGCTAATGCGCATCAAGTGCGTGACAGGCTGTACCGTGTTCAATCGGAGTTCATTTGCAGGTAACAAAAAAATAATTCAACTTACGTTCCTGCCTTTAACAAAATGCCAATACCAATGACAGACTTTACCTGCAGGCGCGGAGCATTATGATTGGGCCCGAATATTCTTGTATCATCATCATAGATCATATCAACCCCCCATGTTACAGAAAATAGTTTTGAGAATTTTGCCGCGAACAGGTTTGTCATGTACAGATCAACATCCTGCGGATTGTGTTGATAGTTTGAGAACAAATCAATTCTTGCATTGTAGGTAATTGTTTTTGTAAATTTTGAGTTGAAAATAATTGTTCCGAATGCGCCTACCTGGCTCATGAAATGTTTTCCTGTATCAACACCATAAGCTCCTTCTGCTGAAAGTGTTTTGTTTTCAACAATCACCCATCTTGAAGATACAGGTGAAGCAAATATAGAAAGGCCGTCAACCGGTTTGTAATCAACTCCCGGACTGAACAAAACATATCCAGGTGAAAAAGCAGTTGAAGAAAATACGGGTGTTTTGGAATCCGGGTAAGTAAAGCCATCAAAAAATTGCGTGCGCAGATCAAACAATGCAGAAGCAGATACTTTTTTATTTAATAAATAACCATATTTTGACAGAAAGTCAAACCTGTCATCACCTTTCCGTGAACCCAGGCTTGATGTATTTAGGTAACCGAAATTAAAGTCAACATTATTATCCCAGGTTATCTTGTCTTTTTTATAATAAGCATGCCCATTCGTGTAAAGACTTAAAGCCATAGAAAATACATCGCCACCTGCAGCCCAGTCTTTCAACGAACTTTGAGAAACATTTAAATTAAAGAGGCCGCCTTTGATCCAGTACTTTTTAACAGTATCTGCTACTGTTATTGGTATTGTGCGTGATGCTTCTTTTTTTAAAATACTTATTGTTGAATCCTGGGCACTTGCTATTTGTATGATTAAAACAAAAAATATAAAAAAGTTTTTTCTCATTTTATAAATATTGTTTTTTTGAGTTTGCAAAATTCCTGAAATAATTTTTTTATCATACGGTGATATTGTTAAAAGTTTTCACGCATTTAAGTTTATGTGTTAATGTTTGTCACTTCCACTTTTAATTACCACCTGTTGTTTATTATAAATTCTTGTTTACTTTTGCAGGCGCAGGCGGATTTGTTTATTGTTCGGCCTTTATTTCAGAACTAATAAACGCACAAACTTCACCACAAGTTTCCCTACGTTTTAAAGCAATGAATTTTTAGGTATCCAGCTAATGAACAATTAGCATCACGGTTGCGTCGCAACACTTATACTGTTGATACAATGTGCAGCTATGGTTTTAAATTCAAATCATTTTGTATGAATATTAAAGAACTGTTAGGTGAACGCATTTTGATCATTGATGGGGCAATGGGCACCATGATACAGCGCTATAAATTATCTGAAGCAGATTATCGTGGTGAACGATTTAAAGATTGGTCTTCTGATATCAAAGGCAATAATGATTTGTTATGTTTAACGCAACCACAAATCATTAAAGCAATCCACAAAGAATATTTAGAAGCCGGTGCAGACATCATTGAAACAAATACCTTCAATGCGCAGCGTATTTCATTAGCAGATTACAATATGCAATCATTAGCGTATGAAATAAACTTTGAAGCGGCAAAAATTGCCAGGGAAAGTATTGAAGAATGGAGAGCTCAAAATCCTTCCCTTAGGGAAGGGTTGGGATGGGCAGCTGGCGCAATCGGTCCAATGAATAAAACATTGTCTTTATCGCCGGATGTAAATAATCCGGGTTACCGCGCATTAACTTTTGATGAAGCAATGGAAGCATATTACGAACAGGTAAAAGGTTTGGTGGATGGCGGTGTTGATCTGTTATTGATTGAAACCATCTTCGATACATTGAATGCAAAGGCTGCCATCTTTGCTATAAAAAAATATTTCAGGGAAAGGCCTATCCTAAATCCTTCCCAAAGGGAAGGACTTGCAACCGCCCAAAAAGATCAGGCAGCAAACAATAAATCAGCATCGCCGCAAAGCGAGCCATTGAGCGAAGGCGCTCCTTCCCTTCGGGAAGGCCTTCCCATAATGATCAGCGGAACTATTACAGATGCAAGTGGCAGAACATTAAGCGGGCAAACACTGGAAGCATTTTATAATTCCGTTGCACATGCAAAACCTTTAAGCATTGGTTTGAATTGTGCGTTGGGTGCAAAAGAAATGCGACCGCATATTGAAGAGTTATCACAAATCGCTACATGTTATGTTTCAGCTTATCCAAATGCAGGTTTACCAAATACAATGGGTGAATATGATGAGCAGCCGCATGAAACAGCACACTTTATAGAAGATTGGGCTAAAGAAGGTTTTGTAAATATTGTTGGCGGTTGTTGTGGCACAACACCAGATCATATAAAAGCGATTGCACAACACGTAAAAAGACTTCAGCCAAGAATATTACCTGTTGTTGAACATTCATATATTTAGTATTATGGCCTCATCAACTACTCAATCCCTTTTTAAAAATATAAAAGTTCTTGTTGAGACATCAAGACAGCAAGTTGTTCACTCAATTAATACAACGCTTGTGGAAACTTATTATCACATTGGCAAATTGATTATAGAATATGAACAACAAGGTAAGTCGCGTGCTCAATATGCAAATAAAACACTACTGGAATTATCTGATAAATTAACTCGATCATTAGGCCGGGGCTTTTCTGTTGATAACCTTGAAAATATGAGGAAGTTTTATTTACTATATTCAAAATCCGAGACAGTGTCTCGGAAATCATTTAAAGCTTTGCCTGTTTCTCTAAAATCCGAGACAGTGTCTCGGAAATCGTTAAAGCCTGTTTTTAAATTAAGCTGGTCTCATTATGTTTTTTTATTAAGAGTTGAAAATACACAGGAAAGAAAATTTTATGAGATAGAATCAGTAAACGAAAACTGGAGCTTAAGAGAATTAAAAAGACAATACGATAGCGCCTTATATGAAAGACTTGCATCGGGCAGAAATAAAAAAAAGATAAAAGAATTAAGTACAAAAGGTCACGTTATCGAATCTGCAAGTGATGCAATAAAAGATCCATATATTTTAGAATTTTTGAGTTTGGAAGAACATGAATCTTATAGTGAGAGTGAATTTGAATCTGCGATTATATCAAAACTTGAGGACTTTCTGAAAGAACTTGGCAAAGGCTTTTTGTTTGTAGGAAGGCAATATCGAATCACATTTGATGAAGATCATTATTACATTGATCTTGTTTTTTATCATCGTATGTTAAGGTGCTTTATTTTAATCGATCTTAAGATTGGTGAATTAAAACATGCTGACATTGGCCAAATGCAGATGTATGTTAATTATTTTGATGATGAAATAAAAGAATCAGCAGAAAACAAAACGATTGGTATTATTCTATGCAAAAACAAAAAAGAAAGTATAGTAAAATATACACTGCCTAAAAACAATAATCAAATCTTTACAAGTAAGTACAAAATTTATTTACCAGATAAAAAAGAACTTCAGCAATTAATGGAGGATGAAGTAGAATATAAAAGAACATTGCATGACTGAGAATATTATAAGGCCTTTTATGCGGCTTGCCGGTTTAGAACCTTTAACCATCAGGCCTGAATCAAACTTTGTAAACATTGGTGAACGTACCAACGTTACGGGTTCAAAAAAATTCGCAAGGCTTGTCCGTGAAAATAAATACGAAGAGGCTTTAAGTGTTGCAAGACAGCAGGTAGAAAATGGCGCGCAGGTATTGGATGTAAATATGGATGATGCGTTGCTTGATGGTGTTCAAGCGATGACAATCTTTTTAAATCTTTTACAAAGCGAACCTGATATTGCGCGCATTCCTGTGATGATCGATTCATCAAAATTTGAAATTATTGAAGCCGGTTTAAAATGTGTACAAGGCAAGTGCATAGTAAACTCCATCTCATTAAAAGAAGGCGAAGAAAAATTTATTCAGCATGCAGAAATATGCAGGATGTATGGCGCTTCTGTTGTGGTAATGGCTTTCGATGAACGCGGTCAGGCAGACACTTTAGAAAAACGCGTAAGCTTCAGCGAAAGAGCCTATAAAATTCTCACTGAAAAAGTTGGCTTTGATCCACAGGATATAATTTTTGATCCTAACATTTTTGCCATCGCAACCGGGCTTGAAGAACACAATAATTACGGTGTTGATTTTATAGAAGCAACACGTTGCATCAAAGAAAAAATGCCGCTGACAAAGGTGAGCGGTGGTGTAAGTAATCTTTCATTTTCATTCCGCGGTAATGATCATGTGCGTGAAGCGATGCACAGCGTATTTCTGTACTATGCAATTAAAGCAGGAATGGACATGGGCATTGTGAATGCCGGTCAGTTGGTAGTATATGATGAGATTGAACCCGAATTAAAAAAGTTGTGTGAAGATGTCATTCTGAATCGCAATAACGATAACAATGAATCAACAGAAAAATTAATTGTATTTGCAGAAACGGTTAAACAAAAAGGTAAGGAAGAAAAAAAAGATGATGCCTGGCGCAACAATACGGTTGAAGAAAGATTAAAGCATGCGTTGGTAAATGGCATCACAGATTTTATTGATGTTGATACAGAAGAAGCAAGACAAAATTACCCGAAACCATTGCATGTAATTGAAGGCCCTTTAATGGCCGGAATGAATGTGGTGGGTGATCTTTTCGGAAGTGGTAAAATGTTTTTACCTCAAGTTGTAAAAAGTGCAAGAGTGATGAAGAAAAGCGTTGCTTATCTCACACCTTTTATTGAAGAAGAAAAACGGAATAATCCGCTTGCTTTGCAAGGTTCTGTTGCAAAAATTTTAATGGCAACAGTTAAAGGGGATGTACATGATATTGGTAAAAATATTGTTGGTGTTGTGTTAGGTTGTAATGGTTATGACATTATCGATTTGGGTGTAATGGTACCTGCAGATAAAATTTTAGAGACTGCTGAAAAAGAAAAAGTAGATGTGATTGGCTTAAGTGGATTAATTACGCCATCACTTGATGAAATGGTGCATGTAGCGCATGAAATGAAGCGCCGCAACATGAAGCAACCTTTATTAATTGGTGGTGCCACAACATCAAGAACACATACTGCAGTTAAGATCGCGCCGCAATATGATAATGGCGTGTTGCATGTATTGGATGCATCACGTAGTGTGACTGTTGTTTCTAATCTTTTAAACGAACAGCAAAAACCTGAACTATTAAAACAGGTTCAAAAAGAATATGATGGATTGCGTACTCAATTCATGAATAAACAGGGTCAGAAAAATTTATTGAAGTACGAAAATGCAGTTGCAGTAAAAGAAAATTTTGATTGGGAAAATTATACACCAACAAAACCTGCTATTGATAAAGTAAAAGTGTTAGATGATTTTGATCTCGCAACTATTTCTGAATATATTGATTGGAGCCCATTCTTTATCGGCTGGGAAATGCCTGGAAAATTTCCTGCTGTTTTATCTGACAAAACCTTCGGCAAAGAAGCAACAAAACTCTACAATGATGCTCAATCTTTATTGAAGAAAATAATTGATGAACATTGGTTCACCTCAAAAGGTGTAATTGGTTTCTGGCCTGCACAAAGCAATAACAGGGATACGATCATATTGCAAACAAGTGAAGGTAAAATAAATCTCGAATGCTTAAGACAACAATCAAAGAAGGCGCAAGGTCAATCTAATTTTTCTTTGGCTGATTTTGTGTCTTCAAAATATACAGATTACGTGGGAGCATTTGCTGTTACAGTTGATGGCGCAAAAAAACATATTGAAAAATTTGCTGCAGAGAATGATGATTACAATAAAATAATGGTGCAGATTTTAGCCGACAGAATGGTGGAAGCATTTGCAGAATGTTTGCATCAAAAAGTGAGAAAAGAATATTGGGGTTATGCAAAAGATGAAACACTTACTGCTGAAGAATTGATTCATGAAAAATACCAGGGCATTCGCCCTGCGCCAGGTTATCCTGCATGTCCTGATCACACAGAAAAAATCAAATTGTTTGATCTGCTGAATGTAACGGAAAACATCGGCATCGAATTAACTGAAAGCCTTGCTATGAACCCGCCTGCTTCAGTTTGCGGCTGGTATTTTGCGCATCCTCAAAGCCATTATTTCGGACTGGGAAAAATAACACCGGATCAATTAGAAGATTATGCAAAGCGCAAAAACATGAGTATTGAAGAAGCTGAAAAATGGTTGCGTCCTAATCTTGATTTTTAATGAATTTGTTTGATGGAAGATTCATTACTTATTGCACTGCAAAAAGCAAAACATTATTGTGCTTACCAGGAACGATGCCATAGCGAAGTGCGCGATAAACTCTATTCATTTAAACTACATAAAAATGAAGTTGAACAATTACTTACACAATTAATTGAAGAAGATTATTTGAATGAAGAACGCTTCGCTATTGTGTATGCCGGCGGAAAATTCAGAATAAAAAATTGGGGAAAAGAAAAAATTAAATACGCTTTAAAGCAAAAGCAGGTAAGTGATTATTGCATTCGCAAAGCATTGGCTGCAATCAATAGTACAGACTATAATAAAACTTTCAACTCACTTGCCGGAAAAAAGCTGGCAACATTAAAACCTGAAAAGAACATTTTTATCAAAAAGAAAAAGATGAAAGATTATTTACAACAAAAGGGGTTTGAGTTGAAGTTGATAAATGATCATTTAAAAACATTATAATCAATACGGTTCGATTTCTAATGTATAACGGCTGAAAACGACTTGTTGAGCATACGCTGTATGAATAACCAGCAGTAATAAAACAGGGATACTATTTTTTAAGAAGCTGCATCTCATAAAACAGCATTCATATAGGGTACCGGGTCTATCAATATTATACAACCTCTTGCAATCCGGATATTGAATCCAATTGCCTACAAATGATTTTACAGTTTAATCCAACGGCCTTACCCAAATATTTTTAAAGCTGATCGGTTTGCTTGGATCGCCATGCGATTGCAACTTGATGGAAGATGCACCATGCGCTTTATAGTAAGGAATACCGATATATCTTGTTACACCTCTTAGTTTAAAATTGTTCTGCACCAAAACGCCGTTATGAAAAACAGTTACGCTTGCTGAGTCAGTTAAATTACCTGAAGCATCGAAGCGTGGTGCAGTCCAAACGATATCATACGTTTGCCATTCGCCTGGTTTTTTACAAGCATTTGCTAAAGGAATTCCTTGCTTATAAACGGCTGCTGTTTGACCATTAACATACGTTGTATTATTATAGCAATCCAACACCTGTATTTCATAACCTGCATCGCCGGGGCCGGTTGATGCAAGAAACACACCGCTGTTACCACGTGCCTGTCCTTTGCCTTCAATATCTATCGGCTCTTTCCATTCAACATGCAATTGATAATCCATAAACTTTTGTCTTGTCTGAATGCTGCCACCACCTTTTTTATTTACAGTAAGTTCGCCATTATCGATTATCCAGTCGGCAGGCTTTGTTGTATCGTTAGCAGATTCCCATTTATCCAAACTTGTTCCATCAAATAAAATAACTGCATCAGATGGTGCATCGCCAAAACTTTTACCTGGTGTTACAACCGGCGGAACAGGTTTATAAAACTCTGTTGCTTCCGGCTTTGTTGTATCGCCTCTGTATTGCAGGCCGGGATACATAGTTGCGGTATCGGCTTCTGTTTGTGCTTTTGTAATTATTAAAACAAAAAAACAAGCAGCGGTTAAAACGATTTTTCTGTTCATGCTGGCAATATTGATTTTAATTTTTTGAGAGCAGTGCAACATACAACTAAGTAATAAAAAATAAAAGTGGAATTTTTATTTGGGGCTTTCAGCAAATGAATTGTTTCATTAATCGTTCGGGCTGCTGCGGGCTACGCTTCGCTCCGGTGCTTCATTCAGCAATTGAAATATTATTCAACAATAGTGCATCAACTAAAGCCCAACACAGGATGCGGTACATATAATTCTTCCAGTTGTTTTATTTCATCATCAGTCAACTTCACTTCCAATGCAGCAACAGCATCTTCCAAGTGTCCCGGTTTACTTGCACCAATAATCGGAGCAGTAATGGCAGGTTTGGTTAACATCCATGCCAATGCAACCTGCGCATTTGGTATGCCTTTTTTTTCTGCAACCGCAGTAACACGGTTTACAATTTCAAAATCAACCTCCATTCCGTATAAAGATTTACCAAACTGGTCAGTCTTTGCTCTTTCTGTATCATTTCGTTCTTTGTTTGCTTTTCTTGTAAGCATACCACGTGCTAACGGCGACCATGGAATAACTGCTATCTTTTGATCAACGCAAAACGGCAGCATTTCTCTTTCTTCTTCACGATAAATCAAATTGTAATGCGGCTGCATGGAAACAAATCTTGTCCAACCATTTATGTCAGCAAGGTATTGTGCCTGTGCAAACTGCCAGCTATACATAGATGACGCACCAATGTATCTTGCTTTACCTGCTTTCACCACATCATGCAAAGCTTCCATTGTTTCTTCGATGGGCGTTTCATAATCCCAGCGATGAGTTTGATAGAGATCAACATAATCTGTTCCCAATCTTTGCAGGCTTACATCAATCGCACTCATTATATGTTTGCGTGAAAGGCCTTTATCATTTGGTCCCGGCCCCATTGGATTAAATACTTTTGTTGCGAGCACGACTTCATCGCGCTTTGCAAAATCTTTCAAAGCTTTACCAACAACTTCTTCGCTGGCGCCGTAAGAATAAATATCAGCCGTATCAAAAAAATTAAACCCAAGTTCCAAAGCCTTCTTAATAAACGGCCTGCTTTGTTCTTCATCCAACGCCCATGGCCAGCGGTCGTTGGGCTTACCATACGTCATTGTGCCAAGGCATAAGCGCGAAACTTTCATTCCTGTGTTACCAAATCTTATATATTTCATAAACTAAGTTTTATGTTGAGATTATAAACGTTGAAAATTTATTTTGCTTGCAGCAGAGAATTATATTTCGATGCTTATGAGAACAACATTTTTTATACTCTTTTCAATTTTGTTCAACACAATTTTTATCTCCTGAATTTTCTTTTTGTTTAATTAATTTGTTGATCTAATCACATAAATTTCAGGTAAGCTATCTTTCCAATAAGATGTGTCTTTTAGAATAACATGAGATTGTATTGGCAAAGAAAATTTGTATTCGTATTTATATTTTGTTTGCGAAAAGCAATATGAGTTAATAAGAACAAACAACAAAAGATTAAAATCAATTTGTTCATGCTTATTCAATAGTTGAAGTGCGCGATCTTGCCTTAGGCCAGACCACGAAGTTAAAAGCCGGAAACATACAATTATACTTTCGGCAACTCATAACCATTATGATATTTGGCAGCAAGCAATGCATTGGCATCATCATCGGTGAATTTATTCTTTGTATCATCCCAATAAATTTTTCTTCCGGTTCTGAATGCAATATTGCCCATATCGCAAACAGTTGCCACATGCGCCGCAGCCTGCACCGGGCATTTCAGGTCTTCCATTTTTCTTGACTTCACTACTTCTAAAAAATTTCCGGTATGTAAAAAAACACCATCATCAACTTTTAGCTGGCGTGCAACTGCATCCATTTTATTTGTTCCATTTATTACTTCAGGAATAACTTCCCATCCGCCGCGATCAACTACCAACGTTCCATTGTTGCCAATAAATGCAACACCATGATCGCGTTGATAAGGGCCATCATTTATACCGGTTGCATGTTCCCACAGCATATTGAAGCTTCCAAAATCATACACCGTAACCAATGTATCAGGCGTTTGCTCTGCATCATCAGGATATGCAAATTTTCCGCCGCTTGCCATTATACTTTTTGGAACCGTTGCGTTTGAACCCTGCAGTGCATAATCAATCATGTGCACACCCCAGTCTGTCATTAAGCCGCCGGCATAATCCCAATACCAGCGGAAATTAAAATGAAAACGATTTGGATTGAACGGACGTTTTTCTGCAGGGCCAAGCCACATAGTATAATCAACACCTGCAGGTGCAGGACCATCAGGCATCACCGGCACCGGTTTCATCCAACCCTGGTAAGCCCATGCTTTTACCAAACGCACATTGCCTAATTTTCCGGAGTGCACAAAGTCCATTGCATCAGCATAATGTTTATTGCTGCGTTGCCACTGGCCAACCTGCACCACACGATTATACTTTTGTTGCGCCGCAACCATTGTTCTGCATTCTATTATTGAATTGCCAACAGGCTTTTCGCAATACACATCTTTACCGGCCATGCATGCATCAACCATTATTTTGCAATGCCAGTGGTCGGGTGTTGCTATCAATACTGCATCCATATCTTTATTATCTAACAGCTTCCTGTAATCACTGTAAGCTGTTACATTAATGTTTTGTTTTTTTAATTCATTAACACGCTGATTCAGCACATTGCTGTCAACATCACACAAAGCGATACATTCTGCTTCGGGATGTTTTATTAAATTGGTAAGATCAGTCCAGCCCATGCCGTGAATGCCAATTGCGCCGATGCGTATTTTATCGCTGGCCGCAACTTTTTTTGCTGCAGATAATGTTTTTGGAATTAATGCTGCGCCAGCTACATAAGCTGATGTTGATTGAAGGAATTGTCTGCGTTTCATGATATAAATTATTTTTATGACAAGTGCAATTGAAGCAATTAAAAGTACAACGATTGCCGTGCTAATGTCATAAAAATAATAAAGCTTATCATGAAAAATATCAACAGGAGTAGAATAATTGTTTAAAAGACTTTTATCTTTTAAAATCAAGTATTCCTGATATATGCCGCCGCATAGCTGTATGATATTTTACAATAACGTTGCAACACGTGGGCAGAATCATTAAATCTCTTACAGTTAACAATTACATTTGCTCATCTTGCACACAATGAAAGCTTATATAAATTACACACGTATTGTTTTGCTCTTTGTTTTTTTGGTAATACTTGCCGGCGGCATTGTGCGCACTACACAAAGCGGAATGGGTTGTCCCGACTGGCCGCATTGCTTTGGTATGTATATTCCGCCATTGAGCGCAAAAGGATTACCCCCCGATTACAAAAAATATTTAGACAAACAGGATATTGATGCAACATATAATCCTGCACATGCCTGGACAGAATATATCAATCGCTTAATAACAGGAGCGCTTGGAATTTTAATTGTAATACACGTTGTATGGAGCTTTAAAAAATTCTTTAATTCAAAACAGATTATTGTTTGGCTTTCCTGTTTATTTTTAGTGGGAACTTTGTTTGAAGCGTGGCTTGGTAAATTAGTGGTTAATACTAACCTGGATGTTATAAAAATTACATTGCACATGCTGGCTGCTTTGTTTCTAGCTATTATACCAGTATTGATCCTACGCAAGCTGAGCGAAAATAAACCTGTGCATAATACTATTTTGTATCGGCTTGCAACGGTCACTTTGATCATTTTATTGATACAAATTGTTATTGGTACCGATGTGCGTGAACAGGTTGACGAAGTATCAAAAGCCTTAAGCTACCAGCATCGCGAATTATGGATTGACAAACTGAATTTTATTTTTGATATACACAAAACGCTCGCCATAATAACTTCAGTATTGATAATTTTTATTTGCTGGCGATCTTTATCGCACGCAGTTTTACAAAAATGGGCTGCGTTATTATTTTGTATTGTGTTGCTGTTAATGGCTGCAGGCCTAACGCTTTCCAACTTTAATATTCCGGCATTTATTCAACCAATACATTTATTATTATCAAGTATTTTGTTTGTGAGTTTGTTTGCGTTTAGATTGAATGTGAGGAAGTGACCTTTGTTGTCAATCGCTCATTAACTTTATAGAAAGTACCATTTCGATTTTGGCGATTTAAATACCTTTCTTTCAGTAGCAAACTATAAGTATGATGTGCTCTAATGGTTATAGCATGAAATATCTTCTCTTATTCGTATTCACAACTACTTGCTTATATAATACGATTGTAGCACAATCAGGCATGTTGGACAAAAATTTTGGGAACAACGGCAAACTAGATCCAGGCTATTTAGATATTTATGGAGTTGCAAGAACTGCCCTCATTCAAAATGACGGAAAAATATTATTGGTTGGACAAACATTTTACACAAATGATATAGTAATGGCTCGCTATTTAAAAAAAGGGGAAATCGATTCTTCATTCGGTAAAAATGGAGTTTACCAAAATTATAATGCCGGAGGTTATGCAGAAGGCAACCCCATAGCGGCTTTACAAAAAGATGGAAAAATAGTTGTAGCAGGTACCGTAGTGTCAGGCAACAATACAAGTTATCCTACTGTAAGCCGTTACCTGCCGAATGGATCTATAGATTCTTCATTTGGCAAAAACGGAGTATCCTATAGAGTGTTTAATTCAAAAGAAGTGCAAGCCGAGGCAATTGCGATTCAACCTGATAATAAAATTGTAATAGTTGGCAACTACAGGTTACCTAACAGATCGGTTGGTATAATGAGATATACTTCTAACGGTAAGGTTGACACAACATTTGGAGAAAATCATACGGGTGTTTTTCAAATACTTTTGAATAAGAACGGAGATGCATTTTGGACAGTTGTTATACAACCGGATGGAAAAATAATTGCTGGTGGTGTAACAGCAGGCATTGATCCAGGACTTGATTTCGTGATGTTAAGAACAACGGTTGATGGAAGGCCTGATAGCACCTTTGGAAGGAATGGTGTGGTTACAACGGATTTTTGTAATAATGATGACAGAGGAGAATCAATAGCACTTCAACCAGATGGCAAAATTATTTTTGCAGGACAAGTACATTGCGGCAATAATTACAATTTTGGTATAGGAAGATATTTACCAGATGGAAGACTCGATTCATCATTTGGAACAAAGGGCAAAGTGATAACAGATTTTTCAGGATATGATGACTATGCTACATCTATTGCTATCGAGCTTAATGGAAAAATTGTTGCAGGTGGAGTATCTTTTTTATCATCTAACACCAGTAGTGGAAACTTTGCACTTGCACAATATAAAACGAATGGAACATTAGACAGTAGTTTTGGTAACAATGGTACAACTATTACAGATTTTCATGGGTTACAGGATTGGGGATATGATGCTGCTTTACAAAAAGACGGAAAAATTATTTTATGCGGCTTTGCTAATACTCAGCTTCATACGGGATTTGCATTGGCACGTTATAAAGACGATGAATGTTTAATTAATAACAACTGCGTAGATACCCAACTTAAACTTACATCTGCACGCATATTGTCGTTAGCACCTAATCCTGTAAAAAATATACTTAGCCTTTCGTTTAATTCACAAATACAAATGCGGTGGCATATTACCATTTCCAGTGTTTATGGCAAAGTGTACAAAAACTTAGACTGGAATACCTCATCATCTTTAAATACTAAACAAATAGATGTTTCATTTTTGCCAACGGGAATTTATATGCTGAATGTTTATACAGCTGACGAATGTTATTCTTCTAAATTTTTAAAAGATTAAAAACATACAGCTAAATCAAGGATTCTTAAAAACGTATAGCAATTATAACTGTGCTTGGCTTTAGATTATCCGATTAAAAAAATCCATCCGTGAATAAATATGAACCAACTAAATTTACTTTCCAACTTGAATTATTAACGCATGAAAAAAATCAAACTGCTTTTTATTTTCTGCTGTTCGATGATTGTCGCTTCAGCACAGGAAACATTTCCTGTTAATGGCGTTCAGGATTACCGTGAAGGTTACGTTGCATTTACACACGCAACCATCGTGAAAGATTCAAAAACAATTTTAAAAGATGCAACGCTTATCATCAAACAGGGAAAAATAATTGCCGTAGGCAACAATCTTACTGTTCCGAAAGATGCAGCCGGCATAGATTGCAAAGGCAAATACATTTATCCTTCATTCATTGATCTGATAAGTGATTACGGAATTACTGTTGCACAACAACCTAAGCGAACAAGAAATTTTTACCAGGCGCAATTTGTCAGCGATACCAAAGGTGCTTATGGATGGAACCAGGCAATTCGCCCTGAAACAGATGCTTCTAAAATTTTTACATCCAATGATACCAAAGCAAAAGAACTGCGTGGTATTGGTTTCGGAGTTGTGCTTTCGCATCTGCAGGATGGCATTGCGCGCGGAACAGGTACATTGGTTACACTAAGCGATGAAAAAGAAAATTTTGATATGCTGAAAGATAAAGCAGCAGCATTTTATTCTTTCAGCAAAGGCAGTTCAACACAGGATTATCCAACATCTTTAATGGGCTCAATTGCGTTGATGCGCCAGACTTATTTAGATGCACAATGGTATAAAAATTTATCACCGGAAGAAAAAGAAAAATCAACCAGTGAAGGCACCAATCTTTCTTTAGATGCATGGAATGCCAATCAATCTTTACCACAAATTTTTGATGCAGGAGACAAATGGAATGTATTGCGTGCACAAAAAATTGCGGATGAATTTGGTGTGCATTATATAATAAAGGGCGGCGGCAACGAATACCAGCGTATGGATGAAATGAAAGCGACAAAAGCAAATTTTATTTTACCATTAAACTTTCCAAATGCCATTGATGTGGAAGATCCGAACGCAGCAAGGTTGGTTGCATTAAGCGTGATGAAGAATTGGGAAATGGCGCCGCTTGAACCAGGCATGTTTGATAAAGCGGGATTAAATTTTGCACTTACATCAAACGGAACAAATGCCCCGGATTTTTTGCCTAACCTGCGCAAAGCAATTGACAATGGCTTAAGTGAAGAGAAGGCATTGGATGCTTTAACAAAAATCCCTGCAATACTTATTGGCGCATATGATAAAGTGGGAAGCATTGAGGCCGGTAAACTTGCTGACTTTATTATAACAACAGGGCCGGTGTTTGATGAGCAAACTATTTTTTTACAAAACTGGATACAGGGAAAGAAGTTTTTATTAACTGATAATGGATGGAATGATTATCGCGGCAATTATACACTTATGGTTTCGCAAAGCAGCAATAGCAAACAATATGATGTTGCAGTTGATGGCAAGCCCGGGAAGCTTTCTGCAACCATTAAACCTGCTGCCGATACAACAAAAACAGATGTTCAGTTAAACATTACCAGTAACACGGTTAATTTAAGATGGAGCAATAAAGCAGACAGCTCTAAAATGAATTTTCTCACAGGCGTTATCAGCAGCAATATGTGGAATGGTTCGGGCTATGACGCAAACGGAAATGCTGTATCATGGAATATGATGATCGCTTCGCCCTATGTTGAAAAGCCGGATACATCAAAGCCAAAGCAAAAGAAAAAAGATATTGATACAACTATATTATATCCTTTTATTGGTTATGGGTTTTCTCAAATGCCGAAACAGGAAGATGTGTTGATAAAAAACGCAACGGTATGGACGAATGAAACAGATGGCATTTTACAAAACACTGATGTATTATTGAAAGGTGGAAAGATCGCAGCTATTGGAAAAAATCTTTCACCCGGCAATGCAAAAGTTATTGATGGTTCAAATGAATATTTAACTCCGGGTATCATTGATGAGCATTCACATATTGCTGTTACTGCCGGTGTAAATGAATGTTCGCAATCTGTAACAGCTGAAGTACGCATTGCTGATGTAATTGATCCGGAAGATATACAGATCTACCGCCAGCTTTCTGATGGTGTAACGGCTGTGCACGTATTGCACGGAAGCTGCAACACTATCGGCGGACAAACACAATTAATAAAATTGCGTTGGGGACAGGATGCAGAACAGGTGAAGTTTGCCAACTGGGATCCGTTTATAAAATTTGCGTTGGGTGAAAATGTAAAACGTTCTTACGGTCCAAGCAATAATCGTTTTCCTGATACGCGTATGGGTGTTGAACAGGTTTTGGTTGATGCATTTACGCGCGCTGAAGATTATCAAAAACAAGGCGCTGATAAAAGAAAAGATCTGGAGTTGGATGCACTGAGTGAAATTTTAAATCATAAAAGATTTATCACTTGCCATTCTTATGTGCAAAGCGAAATAAATATGCTGATGCATGTTGCCGATTCATTTCATTTTAAAATAAACACTTTCACTCATATTCTGGAAGGATATAAAGTAGCTGATAAAATGAAAGCACATGGTGCTTACGCTTCAACGTTTAGTGATTGGTGGGCATACAAAGCAGAAGTGGAAGATGCTATTCCATATAACACTGCCTTAATGACGGATGTTGGTTTAACGGTTGCTGTTAACAGTGATGATCCTGAACAGGCGCGCCATTTAAACCAGGAAGCTGCAAAAGCTATTAAATATGGTGGCTTAACTGAAGAGCAGGCATTTAAATTATGCACATTAAATCCGGCAACGATGCTGCACATTGCAGACAGGGTTGGAAGTATTAAAGCGGGAAAAGATGCCGATGTTGTTTTATGGAATAATAACCCGTTGAGCGTATACGCAACAGCACAAAAAACTTTTGTTGACGGTATTGAATATTATGATCGTCAGCGTGATTCAACGATGCGCATTTATATCGCCAATGAAAGAAACCGTTTAATACAAAAAATGTTGACAGCAAAAAAAGGCGGCGCCAAAACCCAGCCTGCTGTTATAACTTATGATGCAAACAATGACAGCGAAGATGATGGGCAATAACTTAGAAGTTCACAAGTTAACTAAATTAACCATCTCAATTATGGCAACTATAAAACACTTTGAAGATATTCTTTCCTGGAAAAAAGCAAGAAAATTATGCAAATCTCTTGGTGAATTAATTGATCAGGGAAAGTTTAAGCATAGTTACAAGTTGATCGATCAACTTGAAAGTTCTTCAGGCTTTGTTATGAATAACATCGCGGAGGAATTGAACGTGGTGGCAATAAAGAGTTTATTCAATTCTTATATATTTCGAAGGGTTCTTGTGGTGAATTTCGATCACAACTGTACAGAGCGTTGGATAGAAATTATCTTAATCAAAATGAATTTGACTTACTATATGGTCTTGCAAAAGAAATTATTGTATTGCTTCAAAAACTAATTGATTATTTACATAACAGCGAATTAAAAGGTTCGAAGTATAAACCAACACGTGAACATTTGAACTCTTAAACATTTAAACTAATAACAATGAAAAATATTTTCGTAATTATATTTTCACTCATCATAACAAAAACGTTTTCTCAACCAAACGTTCTTCCGGCGCCTGCACAAACGCAAACTATTGCGTTAACACATGCAACTATTCATGTTGGCAACGGAGATGTTATTGATGATGGCACAATTGTATTTGCAAACGGAAAAATTACTGCCATTGGAAACTCAACAGATATTAGCAATGCGAAAGTTATTGATTGCAGTGGTAAGCAAATTTACCCGGGATTGATATTAACCGATAGTTACATGGGCATAGAAGAAATTGGCGCTATTCGTGCCCAGCATGATGATTATGAATTAGGCGACCTTAATCCTGATGTGCGTTCCGTTGTTGCCTATAATACTGATTCAAAGATTATCAATACCGTGCGCAGCAATGGAATTTTATTAGCGAATGTTGTACCTAATGGTGGCATCTTAAGCGGCACTTCATCTGTTATGCAATTAGATGGATGGAACTGGGAAGATGCAGTATATAAGATGGATAATGGCATTCATTTTCGCATGCCTTCATTAATTCCGACATCTGCAGATAATTCAGCCAGTGAAGCTTTGAAAAAAACTTATGAGCAAATTGATGATGTACGCACTTTCTTTCGCGAAGCAAAAGCTTACCTGAGCGAACCAACACATACGACAACCAATATTAAGTTTGAATCGGTAAAAGGATTGTTCAATCAATCACAAACTTTTTTTGTGCATTGCGAAATGGTAAATGAAATGATGATAGCTGTTGAGTTTGCAAAAGAATTCGGCTTCAAAACAGTAATTGTTGGCGGCACAGAAAGCAATAAGATCACAGATTATCTTAAACAAAACAACATTGCCGTTATACTTAATCAAATGCATTCGCTGCCTGTAATGCAGGATGATGATATTGATACGTATGCAAAGTTGCCTTATCAACTGCAACAAGCCGGCGTATTGTATTGCATCAACGATTTTGATGAAATGAATCGCGGCAGAAACCTGATGTTTAATGCAGGTGTGGCTGTTGGCTTTGGGTTAACCAAAGAACAGGCAATTACAGCCATTACATTAAACGCTGCAAAAATCTTAGGTATAGATCAACAAACAGGTTCGCTCGAAATAAATAAAGACGCCAATATTATTGTAAGCGACGGTGATATTCTTGATATAAAATCAAGCAATATTACTTATGCATTTATACAAGGCCGGCAAATAAATCTTGATAATAAACAAAAACAACTGTACGAGCGTTACAAAACCAAGTACGGAATAACGAAATAAATTTTATTTGGTTGCCGGCTTTTGTTTTTCAATTAAGCAGGTGCAGCCTGTCCCGCACTTGATGCGGGATCGCAACACTTGTGCAGTTGATACTTTGAGCAGCGAAAATTCTGCCTGGAGTTTAATTAACCACAACACTTCCTTTCATCGTAGTATGAATGCTGCAATGATAGTTAACAGTTCCCGCTGTAGAAAATTTATGGGAGAAAGTTGCACCCGGTACAACATTGCCGCTATCAAAACTTCCATCATCGGCAGTAACCGTATGTGTTACTGCGTCATTATTAGTCCATGTTACGGTTGTGCCCGACGCTACGGTTACTGTTGCAGCCGAAAATGCATAGTTTTTAATTGAAACACTATTACCTGAAGACGTACCGCCGCCCGTACTACTATAGCCACTGCTGCTTTTACTACATGCATAAAGGCCGGCGAATACAAAAAAAGAAATAATGATTGCAATAATAAGAGCAGGTTTTGCTTTGTTCATCATAGAAATATTTTCCTAATAAAACCTGTTTAAGTAACCAAAGGTTGCCGTCACAAAATCAATTAACAAAAACAGAGCTTAAGCCAAAAATGATATTAATTATTTCAACGCTGAATCTTTTATACTACCAAAAGTATCATGTTATAAACAGCTCCATAACCGATCAGGTTTTTTCTGCTTTTAATGTATCCGAAACATGCCGCTCCCATTTTGAAAGTATGGTTGTGTTATACATCAATTGCAAAACACCGGCTTTAATTTCATACCGGTTTGTTTTGAGCAGGTTATCTATAAACGCTTTTTCGTTATAACCCTGGCAAGCCATTTTTGTTGAAATCATATTGGCGCCAAAACCTAACGCATCTTTATTTATTTCAAAGCTTCCACTCATTATATTACAACCTGTGCTTCCCGAAAATTTTTTGGTGGCAAGATCAAAATTCAATTGTGGAATTTTACCTGCCGCAGTGTCTGAAGGCATTACAGGCATCAACTCCCATTTACCTGCAATAGTGGTTGTATCCTGCACTGTAATTACGTTACTGTATGTTGTTGATACATTTTTATTGACAACAGCAGATAAAAATAGGCTCGCAAAAATCAGGTGTTTCATACTTAGGTAAGTTCAATTTTTAAGCCAGCGCATCTCTATCAATAAATATTATATTAAAAAACAGTATAGAATGGCTCTGCCGGATCGAAATTGCCTGGTTTAACACAAATTTTATTTTGCGTTATTTTAACCGCTTGGGTAGATTGAATTCATTTATTTTTGTCCGCACTAAAATTTTATACTATTGAATAAAGCGGAAATTGCTTATACAAAGCCAAAAATTTCTGCCTGCAATAACACAAATAAATCCTTCAAATGAAAAAATTCTCGCTGTTCGTTCTTTTTATTGTTGTTTCGGTTATTGCAAAATCACAGGTAGATACAACAGGCGCTGTTAATAATACCCAGCAAGCACCTCCGCAAAAGCCAAAAAAAGATTGGTCAAAGATAGATCTGAGCACAAGAGCCAATGACCATTTCATGATGCAGTTTGGTTATGATATGTGGCCAAGTGTGCCTGACAGCGTTAATACTTCAGGCTTCTCTAGGCATTTCAATATGTATATTATGTTGGACCTGCCTTTTAAAACCAGCCCGCATTTTAGTGTTGGCATCGGTGCCGGTTTAGGAACAAGTAATATTTTCTTTACAGATACTTATGTAAACCTTAAGTCTCTTACACGTACACTACCGTTTACTGATGTTGCAAAACAAGATCATTTTGACAAGTTTAAATTATCAACAGGCTTTATTGAAGCACCCCTTGAGCTTCGATATTCAGGTAACCCGGTGCAGCCCGATAAAGGGTTTAAAATGTCGTTGGGTATTAAAGGAGGCCTGCTTATAACCGCACATACCAAGGGAAAAAATTATATTGATTCAAGCGGCCAATCTTTATACGATAAAAATTATATACAGAAAGAATCAGATAAAAGATTTATTAATTCAACACGTATTGCTTTTACAGGCCGCGTTGGATATGGACACATCTCTATAGATGCATCTTACCAGGCAACAGAATTCCTGAAAACCGGTACAGGTCCTGCCATTCATCCTATATCGATCGGGTTAACTTTAAGTGGTCTTTAATTTGCTTTACCTGTTAAGCGTGAATTATTATTGTATCTTTCACAAAAGCCATTCTGCAGTTGATTGATATTAAGCAAAGAATACTCTCCGAAGAAACAGCTATCCTGGTTGGTGTTATACAAAAGAACCAGGACGAACAGGAAGTGATGGAAAACCTGGATGAGCTTGCTTTTCTTGCTGAAACAGCCGGTGCCATCGAGATAAAAAGATTTATTCAGAAATTACCGCAGCCTGATAGCAGAACGTTTATTGGTAAAGGCAAGCTGGAAGAAGTTGCGGCCTATATGAAAAATCATCCCGCTAACATTATAATTTTTGATGATGAACTCAGCGGTTCGCAAATAACCAATATTGAAAAAGCAACCGATGTTAAAACAATAGACCGCAGCGATCTTATTCTCGACATATTTGCACGACGTGCTAAAACTGCCCGCGCGAAAGCCCAGGTTGAACTGGCGCAATATCAATACATACTTCCGCGCCTGCGTGGTATGTGGAAACATTTGGAAAGATTAGGTGGTGGCATCGGCACACGCGGACCGGGTGAAACAGAAATTGAAACGGACAGGCGTATTGTAAGAGATAAAATTTCTTTGTTACGCAAACGTCTGCACGAAATTGATAAGCAGGCTTTCACGCAAAGAAAAGAGCGCGGTGAATTTATCCGTGTTTCGCTGGTGGGCTATACCAATGTTGGCAAAAGCACCATTATGAATTTGTTGAGCAAGAGTGATGTGTTTGCTGAAAATAAATTGTTCGCCACATTGGATACCACTACGCGCAAAGTTGTTTTTGAAAACATTCCTTTTTTGTTGAGTGATACTGTTGGCTTCATTAGAAAATTACCGCATCATTTAATCGAAAGTTTTAAAAGCACACTTGATGAAGTGCGTGAAGCAGACCTGCTGCTGCATGTAGTAGATATATCGCATCCGAGGTATGAAGAACAGATGGAAACAGTTAATAAAACATTACAGGAATTATCAGCGGTTGATAAACCTGTGATAACGGTTTTCAATAAAATAGATATGTTCGAAAAAACAGTATTTGACGAATGGCTTGATAATGAAACAAGGCAGGAAATTTTAAGACAGTTGGAAGAAAGATGGCAAACGGCCACAGGTGGAAATGCTGTATTTGTATCGGCGATAGAAAAAAGAAATATTGATAAGCTGAGGAATAGCGTTGTAGAAAACGTGAAGGAGTTATATAAACTAAGGTACCCGTATAAAACTGATTCTTTCTTTAACAATGGCTTTTAAAAAATCAGTTGGTAAAAATATAAAAACCTTTATTTTTGCTGCCCCTGAATAAAAAGTTCACTCCTCGATAGCTCAGTTGGTTAGAGCATCTGACTGTTAATCAGAGGGTCGCTGGTTCGAGTCCAGCTCGAGGAGCTAATACAGGCAAGGATTTCAGCAGTTTCGTTGAAATCCTTTTTTATTCATTTGCATACAATTTGCATACAAACCTTATCATATCACCTGTTTACTTTTTTTATCGAAGCTGAAAATATCCACCACCTCAATGCTTTCCACATCACCTGCATTAAGGTAAACATCATAAGAATTATTTTTAGTTATTCTCTTATGATCCCGGTACACCTGCAAATCTTTGATTACATGCATATCAGCAGTGTTGTTTGGTGTCCATGCATCTTGGTAAGGTTGAAGGCCACCAATCATACCTATAAGGCCAAATAATGCATCCTGCTGCCTCTGTAGCTTTATCCTCAATACCTGATTATCTTCAAGGCCAATATAGTTCCTGAATAGTATGTTGCTCATAGGTTGTTTTATTTAAAGTCTGGAGTTACTGTAAAATTAATTAATTACTGCATCCAGTATCTATACCAGCACCATTACATTTTTGATATTCTTGTTCGGCTGCATTACTTTCTGTTTCC
>JABDAV010000018.1 GCA_013289015.1 Bacteroidota bacterium
CCTGTTTTTATTTCAGGGCAACTCATAAATAAATTCCACAACAATCCTGTTCTGTAATTTTCGATCATTACAATTTCCGGACCCTGATCAATTGCAATATAAGAATCAGCAAACCATAAATAATTTAAGTTGAAGGCATCAACAAAACCATAATCTCCCCAAAGTTTATCGCCCAATGTATAATAAAAAAATCTGAGTGCATTCATACTTTCTGTAGGAGAATAAGGCAAAGAAGAAATGGCTGCAGTTGGTGTTATTGTTCCATTATCAAAGTCAGGTGAATGAACTTTATATCCATCTTCATCATCGCTGGATGTTAATCCCCAGCAAGCATTGCTATAACCATAGTAATGAACAGGATCTTTCACACAATAGTTATAATTATAAAATGTATGTGCTGTGTCTTGTGTCCAGTAATTTCCAAACTGATCAGTAAGTTCATGAGGATTTATGCCAAGAAAAGAATAATGCGCAATGAATAACGGATCACTCAACCCTTCAGGCAAATGCATTGTACTCCCTCTTGCCCAACCGTTAGTATAAACATATTTATCAATAGGATCCGTATTGGAAGAAGCCGCCAGCACATAAGCGATCAAAGCTTCATTCCAACCAACTATTTGCAAATTATCTTCCCACCCATAATCCTGACTCCAATGCCAATACAGCACTTGTTGGTTATTACGAAACCAATTCCACTCAACAGCATTCCATAAATTATTTATGTCATCACGCAAGTTTGTTTCATCTGCATTTGCTGCATTGAAATATTGCCGTGCACACAACAAGCCTTGCATTAAATAAGATGTTTCAACAAGGTCAGCGCCATCATCCTGCGTGCTGAACGGAACTGTTGCACCGGTTGATCCATCAATCCAATGTGCATACGCACCATGGTATGCAGTACAATTATTTTTGTAAAATGAAACGATCTTTTGAACGCGGTTGAGTGCATCTGTTCTTGAAATAAAATTGCGATTGACGGCAACGATCATACTCATAATGCCGAAGCCGGTTCCGCCTGTTGTGCAAACGTCGCCGGATGTATTTCTTTCTCTTGCAAGACCTGAAACCGGATGACCAAAATCCCAGAAATATTTAAAACTTTGTTGTTCGACTAACATAAGTAAAGCGCTGTCGCTGATGCGGCTGAATTTATCTGTTGAATCTATCTGCGTTATTAATGTTGCTACAACAGGCGCTTTTAATGCACCTCCATCTTTTGATTTCAATGTTGTTAAAACACTCAATGTGTTTTTGGTTAATGCTGAAAATGTTGGTTGAATAACAAGAACACTGTCGCCGCTTTGCAGCGATGTTGTAAAACTTACATCTGCATTATAATTATCTTTAATTGAAACGCTGTTCGCAACAGATGATGCATCAAGAGAAGCTGTAAATGAAATTTTTATAACAGGTTTAAAATTTACATTGTATAAAGCGGAAGAATAAGTTAACCCATTTACCGTTATTGTTGTTGAATTAAAAGGAGTGGCTGATTGTACCGGCTGCATAGTACTGCCACTATTATTTTTACTGCATGCAACAAAAGTAAAGACAAAAAAAAGTAAACAAGCAACTCTCATATTTTGTATCATCTGCAAAAATTAAGCGAAGAATAATTACTGCACGGGTTTATAAAACAACAGGCTATCATTGTTGCGTGCGATCATCAATAATTTTTCCCCATTAATTGTATTCAGCCATTTTATATCACGCACTTCACCTTTTACACGAGGCAGAATGGATGAAGTTGAAAACTGCTTATCACTATAAGAAAATATTGTCGGACAAAGCGCGTCGTATTTCCCTTCATAAGGAATGGTTCCATAAAAATTTCCTCCGGCTATATACTTGTTATTTGCAAATGGCGCAAATGCAAACACAGGCGCCTGCTGCATATCCTCATTCAGATCTTTCTTTGTAAAGTTCCCTTTTCCATCGTTCATAAAACATGCAGAGCCAAGTGTTTCGGCTTTTAATTCAGTATAGTCTTTAAACAGATCATAGAACATATACTGCACTGTTTTGCCAGCAACTTCACTATATGTCAGGTAATATTTTTTCAACACAGGCATATCTTTTTCCAATTCATCTTTTGCCAAAAAAGTATATTCCTGCCCATCAATTGTATAACATAAAAGCTGTTCAATGTTTCCGTTGTTATCAAAATCTTTTACATACAATTTTAAAGGACCATTTTTACCAGCCCACAATTTTGAATTGTGTCCCCAATTACCAGCAAGTATATCAACGTTGCCATCGCCGTTAACGTCAGCTGCAACAACGTTCTGCCATAATCCTGTTGAATTTGGTACATCATGCTCTTCAAAATTTCCATGATGATTAAGGAAAATTTTTACCGGCATCCATTCACCCGTTACTATCAAATCAGGCCAGCCATCATGATTGATATCTGCAAAACATGCAGATGTTACAGTGCCGGTATTCAACAATTTTATTTGCTGATAACCTGCTTCCGTAAAATTTCCTTTGCCATCATTTAAAAATAAATAAGATGATTGCGGCATGCCAAAATCATTTGCGAGCGTACTTGCAAGTGTGCCGATAAAAATATCTGAATCGCCATCATGATCAACATCGGCAACAGCCACACAGGATTTATTATATAACTGCTGAACAAGAAAATCTGTTCTTTTTGTAAAGCCGCCTTTGCCATCATTTATGTACAACCTGTCTTCTAATAACATGGGCGAATTACCTTGTGGTTCATTGCCGCCGCTTATTACTAAAAGATCAGGCCAGCCATCATTATTTGCATCAAAGAAAACAGCATCTACATCTTCATAAGGAGCATCATGATTGAACACCGCCGTATCAATTGCTTTAAATGTTCCGTTTGGTTGTTGCAACATTAAAGCGCCGGGTTGACCCGCAGCGCCACATGCATAAAAATCATCAAGGCCGTCTTTATTAATATCACCCACAGCAATCTTTGGCCCGCGTGTGCTTTCTTTATGCGGAATTAAATACTGCACATTAATATCATTGAAGCCATCTTCTTTATGTTTCCAGTTGCAATTAACCTGTGCGGTTACATCTTCCAGCAATGGTTTTTTTGGCGGAAAGAATTTGTTGTATTGAAATGAATCAGCAGCATTCTTTTCATAAACAGTGAGAGGTGTACCTGCCGGAATATTTTTTATGAGCTGATATTTTTGATTTGTCCAAACAATTAAAATACTGTCAATTGTTTTATTGGTATCCAATCCAAAATGCAAACGTGTATCTGATGAAGACTGAAAGCCTCTTGTTAACATCAGTTCTTCATACTGCATATTTTTTTTAATAATACCTGAAGAATCTTTATGCGTGAAAACATAAGCCTTTGTACCAACACCAAACTTATTCATGCCTTCGCCTGTGCACGTTATTGATAAAAAGTTTTTTGCCGCATTGTTGTTCTTAAGTACAGTTGCAGGTGAATTAATGTTGTTGATAACAATATCAAGCCTGCCATCATTATTCAGATCTGCATACGCTGCGCCGTTGAAATATCCTTTCATTTTTCCAGTGCCCCATGCACTACTTACATCTATGAATGTGCCGCTGCCATTGTTTTTAAAAAGGAATGGATGCGATGCGCCATCAGGCATTTTATCCAACGTAACCTGATCATATTGATCAGATGAATTACGGTCAATTCTCGCGGCAAGATCAGAAACAAATTTTACATAATCCAAATCAACAGGGCGCTTTACAATACCGCTCGAAATAAAAAGATCTTTGTTGCCATCGTTATCAAGATCTACAAATAAGGGACTCCAGCTCCAGTCCGTTGCCGATACGCCGGCCATTAACGCAACATCACTAAAGCTTGTTCCATCGCCATTATTTTTTTGCAAACAATTGCGCGAAACCTGGTCCTGGAATCCATGAGATTTTATTTTGAAATTATACATCTCATAGCTTTCATCGCTGCCATACGTTTTTACAGTTTTTTCATCGGGCGGCAACATATCAACAGTTACAACATCCGGCTGGCCATCGTTGTTATAATCAGCAATATCATTACCCATGCTAAAGCGCGAGTAATGACCGAAATGTTTTGCACCGCTTTCTGTAAATGTTCCGTTGCCATTATTAATGTAGTAATAATCATTCTCGTGAAAATCGTTGCCGATATATATATCATCCCAACCATCATTGTTCATATCGGCAACGGAAATTCCAAGCCCGTAACCAAGATTGCTTTGGTAAATACCAGCTTGTTTGGATACATCTGTAAACTTTCCTGTTGTGCTGATATCATTCCTGTATAAACGATCACCTGCATTCGGATCAAAATCTTTGCGGTGACTTGTATCAACTATGTTCTGATTTGGATTGTGTGATTGATTTAAAATAAAGCAATCTAAATCGCCATCATGATCATAATCAAAAAATACAGCCTGTGTTGAATACGCAACCAGATCCAATCCATATTTCTTTGCACTTTCAGTGAATGTGCCATTTCCATTATTAATAAACAGTTCATTTCCTCCTTTCAAACCATGTTCGCCCTGTACAGCACACACATAAATATCCAATAATCCATCACCGTTAACATCAGCCATGGTTGCACCGGTACACCAGTCTGAAGTGCCCGCCACGCCTGCTTTCTGCGTTATGTCTTCAAATTCAAAATTGCCTTTGTTCAGATACAATTTATTACCGCCATGATTGCTTGCTGTAAAATAAATATCGGGCAATCCATCATTATTTATATCACCAATGGCAACACCGCCGCCATTGTAATAATAGAGATAATATAAAATGCCAAAAGCTTTATGCTCTTCAGGTTTATTTATAAAATTGATATTGGTATGCGATGGAGAGAGTTGCTCAAAACCATTTCCGGAATTTTTGCATGAAGAGATAAACAAAATAGTAAGTGCTATTAAAAAGCATTGAGTTATGCCGATGAAAGAAAACATCTCCCGAAACTCAAGCAACAAAAAATTTAAGAGACCTCTTCTTACGTCGAGGTGACGTTTTAATTTCATACTAATTGAAGAAAAAGAAAAGCGTGATATTTTAGACTTAAGCTGTATGTTCATTATAATTTCTTCTTTTGTGAAGATGTATACTGTTTTATGAATTTTTTTGTTTCATCATTATATACAGTAATATAATGTGTGCGCATCATTGCATTTACCGGCTGTGTTTTATTCTGCAACAGGAATGAAATAGAAGTTGATTCCTGCAAAGGCATGTGGCAATCTATGCAATTATTTTTTACAACATCATCAGGCAAACCTTCAATTGCTTTATGCTGATTGGTGTGACAACTTTGGCAACGTTGCGAAAATAATGTAGTATTATTTCTCTCATTTGTATGAGGATCGTGGCATGTAACACAAGTCATTGTTTTACTTAGTTGAAAACATTTGCTGGCAGATAATACACCCAACTGATTTCCGTGAACATCCATAACACCGGCTTTTTTTGAAACATCACTGCTTGTATAAAAATCATTTAAACTATCGCCGGGTATAAATTGAAACGGAGGTTTTAATTCATCCAATCTTCCTGAATGGCAAAGCGCGCAAACATCTAATGATAATTGCCGTGTAAGCTTTGCAGGATTAACAATGAATTTTCCTATTGAATCATTTGGATGTTGTTCTTCATATGCAACATGTTGTGCTGCAGGCCCGTGACATTTTTCACACCCAACAGTTAGTATCATTTTTGATGAATCAAACATCGGCGGAATGTCAGGATTATAATTAATGGCTTGCGCAAAGGTTGCATGGCATTCAAGGCAACGCGCTGTAACAGGGCGATTAAAAATAATAGGCGATAAAGGATAACCCGGACTGTTTGCCCATTGATGCACTTGTGTAAAATAAGATACCGGCAATTCAATAATATGATTACCTATCCATGAAAGATATGTTTGGCCGTTTGTGCCTGAGCCAATAACAATATCAAATCTTCTTCTTACAACTTCTTTGCCTTTATAATAATAAACCTGGTAAAAACTATCCTGTTTTTTTTCGAGTGAAACTATTTTTCCAACATCATATGTAAAACTGTTTTTACCATGAATAAAACTTCCTTTAATGGATTGCTCTGCGGCATTTTGTGAAGTATAAAAATGTGCAGTATGAAAGTAATTATCAGTTATTGACTGATGACATTTGGCGCAAGTTTCAGAACCTGCAAATTGATCATAAGTGATGACAGAACCAGTTAATACATTTTCTTCTTTCTGTTCTTGTTTTTTGTTTTGATTGTTGATGCACTTTGTAAATACAATTAATATTGACACAAGTGTGATGCTTATTATAAAGGTTCTTTTATATAAATAAACTGATCTCATTATTATAATAGCCAAAAATAAAAAGCTGCTTGTGTTAAGCAGCTTTTTAAATTGAATGTCTTTAAGTACCTATTGTTTATTATCGTATATACTTTTAATGTCGTCTGCAGAAAGCGCTTCGCTGTATAATCTAACATTGTCCATTTCTCCAGGAAAGCCGGACATCCAGGTATTACTTGGATAATCACTAACTATACCAACTGCTTCCTGGAAGCCACCCAAAATCAATTGTGAAGCAAAGCCAAACTTTATTTGACGACCCGTAGTAACCTTATTAAAAAAAGCTCCATCTCTATATGCAGTTAAAAGCGAATCCGCCGCCGTATATGTGTATACAACATGGTGCCATTGTCCATCATACATTTTAGGCCACTTCCAGTTTGCTCCATCAAAAGAAGTAAGACTGTCAACTCTGAATAAAGCTATTTTTAAGAGCATTGAATCTGAAGTACTTGTTTCATGATCAGCATAAATTGTAAAGTTTCCCCAAAAACCATTGGGTCCCCCATCTACGTTTAATGTATTTGCCAGAGCCATAACTCCATCCGCATTAACATGGTCTTTTTGAGCCAATGTTGCATTTATCCAAAAAGAAATCGTGAAGTCTGATGCAGTCGAAGCAAAATCATTTGCAGATGGATAATTTATATATCCATTTTGTGAACCGTCAAATTGTGCACACATTCCTGAAACTCCGCCTGCTACAATAGAAGCATTATTAAACGTTCCATAATTCGCTTTTATGCTGTCAACATTTTTTTCATCCATAGCAGCAAAGAATTTTAAAGGCCCTCCGGGAGGATTTGCATCTTTGGGATAATCACCAAGCGGGGGCTGCTCCATTTTCTGACATGCATTTAAACAAATAACCCCCAAAGCCAATAGCATCACAATTCTTGCATTTCTATATGATTTCATAAAATCTTTTTTTAATTTTTATATAAGCGCTTATATATTTTTAATAATTGGGGTTTTGAACCAATATACCGCCTGACAAATCAATAGCAGGCTGCGGTATGGGATACCATGCATTTTTTGGCTGATACCCCAAACTTCCCAATGCGCTGCTGGCATCACCCCATCTTACCAGGTCATAAAAGCGATACCCTTCCATAGCAAATTCCCACCTGCGTTCATTCTTAATGGCAGTACGCATTTGCGACTGGCTTGTATAAGCAATATACGTTAAAGCAGTAGGATCGGTTCCTGAATTTCTTGCCCTTGCTCTTACTTGTTCCAGCATGGTTGCCGCAGTAGCGCCATCACCTGTTTCGTTAGAGGCTTCTGCCATCATCAATAAAACATCAGCATACCGCAATATTCTATGATCTATCCAGTCTGCACCGCCGGCATTATTTATTTGCCCGGTAAAAGCCCGCATCTGCGGATCAGAATATACTTTTTTATTCCAATAAGGCTGATCAAGAAATCCAGCCTTTCCTAATGAATCTTTATTGTAGGGAGGAATTGTTGCGCCATAGCCACCATCAGTAGGGCCGCCATCGCTTTGGCCTGAATACAATATGGTCATTGATTTTCTTGGATCGGAATTATCCCAGGCGGTAACAAGCGTTTGCGTAGGTACATTCCATCCCCAGCCTAAATTCCAGGCGACAGATGCCGCACCCTGCCGAATATTTTGAGAAGTTCCCCATTGCACACCATAATTAGAGGTGCCATTTTGCCCGACAGTCGCCTGCATTTCAAATATTGATTCTTTAGAGTTTTTGCCGGTTCCGTTCAAACCATCCTGCCATACTTCGTAAAAATGTGGAAGCAGTGAATATTCGCCGGAATTGATCACGTCGCGGCAAAGAGAAACCACTTGAGCCCATTGGTTTCTGAACAAATAGGTTTGAGCCCACAATGTTTTGGCAGCGCCGCTGGTCAAACGCCCTGGAAATTGTGAGTTTCCACTGGCATCATTCCAGTTTAAAGGTAGGTACATCGAAGCTGTATCCAAGTCTTTATCTATCTGCGCATAAATATCATCTACGGATGCCTTTGGCTTGATGCCATCTGAAGGATTGGTATAATAAAAATTCAATAAAGGCACTTCGCCATAAGCTTTCACCAATTCAAAGAAAGCGTAAGCCCGGAAGAAATGCGCTTCGCCTACATTCCTGAGAGATGCTTCATCCGTTGCCTGCAACGAATCAGCAGAATACAATTCTTTGTTTGCCAGGTAGATCATTGAATAGTGATCGTTCCAATAGGTAGTGGTTGCCCAGTCATTTTTAGTGTATTGAAATGTCTCAAATTCTGCATTTATTTCAGCGCCGTCTGTTGTACTGCTTCCTTTTTGCGCATCGTCATCACGAATGCTGTGAAAGTCGAGCCAGGGCAGTGTTGAAAAGCCTGCATCGGCTCTTAAAGCACTGTACAAACCAAAGCTTTGCGCTTCCAAAGTGCCTTGCTGTATGTCGTCGTAGGTAGCGGATAAAGGCTTTCTATCAAGAAATTTTGAGCAACTATTTAAGAAAATATTTGCCACCAATATCATTGATAGGGTAAAATATATATTTCTCTTTTTCATATCCTGAATTATTTAAGTTAAAAAGTTGCATTTAAGCCGAATGTAATAACCATTGGTATTGCACCACCTGCTGCATCATAGCCAAAAGAGGTTGCATCACCGCCATACTCTGCAGTATATCCATTGTTATGTTTCCATGTTATCAGGTTCTGCCCGTTGGCATATAGCCTTATACTTCTTATATGGATGCTGCTTAAAGTGCCTTGTGGGAAACTGTAAGACAATTGAACATTTCTTATTCTGAAATAACTGCCATCTTCTATATTATAGGTAGAACCCTGGTAGTTTACACGATCAGCAGCACTAATTATAGGTTCCCAGTTTGATGTTCCGGGGCCATGCCACCTGTTAAGCTGGAACGCTGCATAATTAACTCTCTGGAAAGGAGACTCCAAAGAGTTCCAAACCCTGAATATTTCATTTCCATATACGCCGGCTCCGTCAACATCCAAACTGAAATTTTTGTAATTAATCGTTATGGAAGCGCCATACATAAAATCAGGAGACGGGTTACCTATGTATGTTCTGTCACTGGCATCAATAACGCCGTCACCATTCAAATCTGCATACTTTCTGTCACCGGGTCTTACCGCGCCTAAAGAAGATTCGCTTGGCGATTTAATTATATCAGCATAAGATTGAAAAATACCTATTTGTTCATACCCATAAAAAGAAGCAATAGGATGGCCGGGTGCTGTGCGGCTTACTGCAGCACCATTATTTTGTGAAGCTATATCAATAACGCCATTAGGAAGATCACTGGCAAGGCTTAGCACTTCATTCTTCATGAAAGTGATGTTACCCGATACATCTATGCTGAAATCTTTCGAAAAATTCTGAGTCCATGATGCTAAAAATTCTTCACCGGTATTGCGTATAGAACCGCCGTTAATTATTTCATCAAACAAACCAATTGGTTTCCTATCCACATAAGTCATCAGATCCTTTGTTGTTCTGTTATAATATGTGCCTTCAAAATGCAACCGGTTATCAAAAGCGTTTAATTCTATGCCTATATCCGCAGCATTAACAGTTTCCCAATGTAAATCCGGGTTCACCTGGTAAGCCGGCTGAGCTGCATTATAAATGTAAGGCCCAAAATTGGCATTTATTCCTGAAGCCAAAGAAGGATAATAAGGGTATGGCAATGGATTTCCTGAAGGATCATTGGGCGTGCTTTGGTTACCCAATACGCCTATAGTACCACGTACTTTAAGATAGTCAAATATTTTCTGATCTGCCATAAAGTTTTCTTTACTGATATCCCAGCCCGCACCCACCGCCCAGAAAGCCTGGTTACGGTTTTGAGGAGGCAACTGGGATGAGGCATCGTTACGGAAAGACGCATTCAAAAAGTATTTGTTCTTATAATTATAAATTGCCCTCGCCAACTCAGAAACGGTTGTTCTCTCATATTGAGAACTGTTAGCAACAGTAAACTGGTCACTCTGGAACCCGTTGCTTAAATACCAGAATCTTGGATCATCCGGTATTGGCAATGAACCTGGTGTACCGGCTGTCTTTGCTGTGCCACCCCGATTGAAGTTTCCGAAATAATATGTTGTAAAACCGCCGGTAACCTGAAGATGATGAGAGCCCCTAAACGTTTTTGTATAGGTTAGTATCTGGTCCATCTGGAATTTCTTATAAGTTTGGTTGTTTTCATATACCTGAGTTGTCTGGCTATATAAATAAGGAGTATTAGAAACAGGGTTATAAGCATAATAGAGCGGCAAATAGCTGCGATAATCTATGTTGCTCATATCTGCATAGTAAGTAGAACGAAAATCAAGGTCTTTTGTAATATTTATATCTGCATAAATACTTCCTACGTTTCTATATTCCTGGTTTACAGATTTATTCCACTCATTATTTATCTGAACCAAAGGGTTCACCACGCCGGAATTTTGCAAGCCAACATCAAGGCCAGAATATAAATTCTCCATAATAGAATCTGAACCATAAGGATCCTGTACAAGAAAAGGCTTGGTGCCTGCAGATACCTGCGGCATTACTTTCCTTGCAGCATCCAAAGCATCCAGGTGGCCGCCACCGTAATCAGCCACATCGTAAGGATAATCAGTTCTTGCTGAATTAAGGGTGAATCCTACTTTAACCCATTTAGCCAGTTTTAGTTCATCAGCTATCGAAAGCGTCATTTTTTTCAATTGCTGGTGAATGATGATTCCCTGGTCGTATATATAACCCAAAGAAAGATTGAACTTATTTTTTTCTGAGCTTGAGGAAACACTCAGGCTATTGTTACTAAACTGGCCCGTTCTTGTAACTGCATCTATCCAGTCTGTATTTGCTGTTAAGAAAGAATAATCCGGCGTTGTAGCACCGTTGTTCGCATTTTCCTCATTAAACAACAGGTCAAATCCGGCAGCATCAACCATTTTTATTTTATCTACGAGTTTCTTGGATCCGTAAGATGTTGTAAAGCTCACAATCGTTTGACCAGCTTTAGCTTTCTTAGTGGTAATAACTATTGCACCGGTAGCGCCTCTTACCCCAAAAATTGCCAGTGATGATGGATCTTTTAATACTTCTATTGACTCTATATCATTCGGGTTCAAAAAATCAATGTTATCATTTAAAATCCCATCAACAACGTATAGTGGATGCACCTGTCCGATACTTACTGTACCGCGGATCCTGATATCCGGAGAAGCGCCGGGCGTACCACTGTTTACAACTGATAAACCCGTTACCTTGCCCTGCAATGATGATATGGGATTGGGGTTTGGCTTGTCAGCCACTTCTTTTCCGGCTACGGTGGCGATAGAACCGGTTAAATCCCGTTTTTGAGCAGTACCGTACCCAATTACTATCACTTCTGAAAGCTGAGCAGAGGTAGAACTTAAAGAAAGATCAATAGCGGCCCTGCTGCCAACCGTTATTTCCTGCGCCTGGTAACCTATATATGAAAACACAAGAATATCAGTTGCTTTAGCGGAGATGGAATAAGCACCCTCTGCGTTTGTAACTGTTCCGGTTTTTGCATTTTTTATCTGCACAGACACGCCGGACAAAGGGGCGCCGCTTGAATCAGTAATTCTTCCTGTAATAAGACTTTGCGCATAGCTGCTGCTTCCAAATACAAGCATCACTATTACTACAAGCATTAATCTTAATTCTACCAAACATTTGTGTTTAAGATAATTCATACTATTCAATTGAAATTTAAATTGTTTGCGTAAGTTTTTAAACTCTGCACTGTGAGGTAAGGCATCAAACATCGTTTCACTAAGTTTTCTATATAAGGTTACAAGCAAGCTTTTGAGCCGGAATTATAGCCATATAAACAAGCAGAAGATTCTATTAATCCAACCCAGTTTTAGAGACAAGCTAAATTGTTTCTATGCTGCAAAGTATTATAAATTTTTTAACGATTGTGGCTTTTTTGTAAGATTCTCATCTCCTGGCGGAGTTTTTTTGACATAGTCACATAGAAATTACCCGAAAGTAAAAATTGAAAGGCATTTTTTACTGCCTGTCTCTAAGAAATGATAGATGTATGCCGGCAGGCTGTATTGATCATTTTATTCATTAATTGCCGGCTCCTGTTTACCCGGTAGCTTATTTCGACGAAAAATAATCGAAATAATCTCGATATAACTTCGATCTATTAGATCGAATAGATCGAAGTTATATCGAAGAAATGAGCTTTCAGTTATTAAGATGTCTATTAAGATGATAGGGGTTTTCGTGCATTCGTGGCAATGCTGGATTTTTGCCAAACGTCTTCTGTTGGATCTCTTATAACCCCCCGCCAACAGGTACCTATAGTATTATTGTACTATTTTGTTTTTAATTTGAGGAAAAACACCTATAGTATTTTTTAATCAGGATAAGGTTTGTTGAATACTTTTTAAAAACAGTTCTTAAGAATTGTTTCGGATTTATCCTAACAATTGTTAGCCTATTTTAATTATTTTTACTTTTATATGAGTATGCAATTACCGGATCATGAAAATACATTTCAGCATAAGATTGATGTTGAGATAAAAGTTGAACCAAAGGACTGGATGCCCGAAGCTTACCGTAAAACATTAGTAAGGCAAATAAGCCAGCATGCGCATAGCGAAATTGTAGGTATGCTGCCTGAAGGAAACTGGATAAGCCGCGCTCCTTCCCTTAAACGCAAAGCCATTCTTATTGCCAAAGTACAGGATGAAGCAGGTCATGGTTTATACCTTTATTCCGCATGCGAAACATTGGGAACAACAAGGGAAGAGACCATCAATGATCTGCATAGTGCTAAAGCAAAATATTCTTCCATTTTTAATTATCCAACATTAACCTGGGCAGACATGGGCGCCGTTGGCTGGCTCGTTGATGGAGCTGCCATTTTAAACCAGGTAATGCTCTGCCGTACATCTTACGGTCCGTATGCAAGAGCAATGGTGCGCATTTGTAAAGAAGAGAGCTTTCATCAGCGGCAGGGTTTTGATATTCTGCTTACTTTAAGCAGGGGCACTGCAGTGCAAAAAGAAATGTGCCAGGATGCGATCAATCGCTGGTGGTGGCCTTCATTAATGATGTTTGGACCAAAAGACAGCGAAAGCACCAACACAGACCAAAGCATGAAATGGAAAATAAAACGCAAAACAAATGACGAGTTGCGCCAGCAGTTTGTTGATATGTGTGCAGAGCAGGTCAGGATCTTAAACATGATTTTGCCGGATAAAGATCTGAAGTGGAATGCAACAACACAACATTACGATTTTGGTGAAATAGAATGGAATGAATTCTGGAATGTGGTGAAAGGAAACGGCCCATGCAATAAACAAAGGCTTGAGGCGAGACGCAAAGCGCATGAAGAGGGAGAATGGGTTCGTGAAGCCGCCGCTGCGTACGCAGAAAAAAGGAAAACAAAGCCTCAAACCCCTAAAGGGGCTTTAGCAGCAGCGTAACAATTCAACCTCAACATTTAATTCAAAACCAATGAATATTACAATCAGAAAATATTATTATGGAGATATTCCTGATGATAATTCCGGGGAAACTGCTAACTCCTCCCCTGAAGGAGGAGGTAGGGAGGGGGCCTGGCCTTTATGGGAAGTTTTCATCAGAAGCAAGCAGGGCCTTGATCATAAACATGCCGGCAGCCTGCACGCAGCAGATGCCCGGATGGCTATTGAAAATGCCCGCGATGTTTACACACGCCGCAATGAAGGCATAAGCATTTGGGTGGTCGAAAGCAAATATATTCATGCATCCAGCCCTGATGAAGCAGAAAGCTTTTATGAGCCTGCGGCTGATAAAATTTATCGCCATCCTACTTTTTACGATCTTCCGGATGAAGTGAAACATATGTGAAGGAATGTAATTTGGAATTAGGAATTGGGAATTAGGGATTTTGATTAAACCCTTATTTTTTATGAATTATCGAGGTTATAAAGATTTAGAATGCTATAAGCAAGGGAGGGAATTAAGAATATTTATTTCTGCTCTTATAAAAAAGTTTCCGTCGTATGAAAAGTTCTTATTGACGGCACAAATTTCTGACTCTTCAAGATCTGTAACAGCAAATATTGCAGAGGGCTATGGGAGATTTACATACGCTGACACAAGAAATTTTTTTATTATTTCGAGAGGATCAGTAACAGAAACAATGGAACATCTGGCAACAGCATTTGACGAAAGTTATATTGTTGCAGATGAATTAAAAACCGGAGAAGAAAAATGTGAGTTGGTTTTTAAATTAATCAACGGCTATATTTCTTATTTAGAAAAATCTAAACAATTTGTACCTTCTAAAAAATAGTATCAATGTTTAATTCTAATTCCTCCATAACTAATTCCCAATTCCAAATTCCCGATTCCTTAATCAATTATACACTTCATCTTGCAGATAATACATTAATTCTTGCCCAGCAAAACAGTGCATGGTGTGGTCACGGGCCTATACTGGAACAGGATATAGCCATTACCAATATTTCTTTGGATCTTTTGGGGCAGGCAAGAAATTTTTATCAATACGCTGCTCAATTAATAAACGAATTCAAAGCGCACTCTCCAAAGGAGAGGGCGGGGGGTGAGGCCACAGAAGATACATTGGCTTACCTGCGCGATAACCGTGAGTATAAAAACTGTTTACTTACAGAACAGGAGAACGGCGATTGGGCGAAAACAATTTTGCGCCAGTTTCTCTTCAGCAATTATCAATATTTATTGTATGAAAAATTGCAGTACGGCGAAGATGAACAATTAAGAGCCATAGCAGAAAAAGCATTAAAAGAAGTTATCTACCACTTAAAATGGAGTAGTGAATGGGTGATTCGTTTGGGGGACGGAACCCACGAAAGTCATCAGCGTATAAGCAACGCTGTTATAGAATTGTGGCCTTATGTGGATGAGCTTTTTATCAACGCAGATTACGAATCAGCATTGATCGCAAACAATATTGCAGTTGATGGAGGTTCTATTAAAAAATCATGGCTCCAAGGAACAGAAGAAATTTTTTCTGAAGCGATGCTTTCGGTTCCGCAAAATGTTTTTTCACAAAAAGGCGGAAAGCAGGGTATTCATACAGAACAGTTAGGCTATATCCTTGCAGAAATGCAGTTTTTACAAAGAGCCTATCCGGATAGTGTTTGGTAATACCCCAGCCCTAAAGGGAGAATTATGATTGAAGTAAAAAATATAAGTGAAGAAGATATATTGAAGATTCTTGAAACAGTTGCTGATCCTGAAGTGCCTGTATTATCAATTATTGATCTTGGAATTGTTAGAAAGATCGAAATATATAATGCTGTTCAAAAGCCTCCTTCAGGGAGTTTGGTAGTTTTCATTACGCCAACTTATACCGGTTGCCCGGCAATGGATGTAATTAATATGAATATAAGACTGGCTTTGCTCGAAAATGGTTTTATCAATGTTGAAATAAAAACGGTTCTGTCACCGGCCTGGACAACAGACTGGATGACGGAAGAAGGCAAACAAAAATTGAAAGCTTATGGCATAGCACCACCGAATATGAAACAACAGGTTTGCACACCGGGCCTGTTCCAGGAAGAAGAAGCTGTTCAATGCCCGCATTGTACTTCTTATCATACGCAAATGATCAGCCGTTTTGGTTCCACGGCTTGTAAAGCTTTATATAAATGTAACGATTGTAATGAACCTTTCGATTATTTTAAATGTCATTAAGGTATTTGAATTTGTTCTATTTTTATTAAGCGGTTCCTGCTGCAAGACTAGCTTATTTATTAAAGCATATTTTCCAATAAACAATCTGGCTTAACTCTTTAAACAGAAATGTTATGCCTGTTTGTTATTATCCGTCAATAAAATGTATAGGAAATTTTAAAAAGAAGTATAAAAACACATTACTATGGAACCCGTTTTATTTGAAGTACATGATGGGGTAGGATTTATAACATTAAACCGTCCTGAAAAATTAAATTGTTTTAACCGTGAAATGGCGGTGCGGTTACAGGAGTTTTTAGATGAATGTGATAGATCGCCGCAGGTGCGCTGCGTATATTTAACCGGGATGGGTAAAGGTTTTTCTGCGGGGCAGGACCTGGCTGAAATACCAGATTTATCAAGAGCAGGCATCCAAAAAATATTGCTGGAACAATTTCATCCGATCTTAATAAAGATCCGCAATCTTCAGAAACCGGTTGTAGCTGCGGTGAACGGCGTAGCTGCCGGCGCGGGCGCCAATATTGCTTTATGTTGCGACATAGTGGTGGCAGCAAACTCAGCCATATTTCTGCAGGTGTTTAGTAAGATCGGGCTTATACCCGATTGTGGCGGCACCTTCTTTTTACCGCGGTTAATTGGTTTTCAAAAAGCAAGCGCCTTTATGATGCTGGGTGAAAAATTAAGCGCAAAACAGGCCGAACGTTCTGCCGTAATCTACAGGGCTTTTCCTAATAACGTTTTTGAAGCTGAATCAAAAAAAATTGCTGAAACATTAGCCAAAATGCCAACACGTGGTTTATGGTTTACCAAGAAAGCTTTAAATGAATCACTTAATAATTCGCTTGAACAACAATTGCAATTGGAAGATTATTTGCAACAGCGTGCCGCTGCAACAAGCGATTTTAAAGAAGGCGTTGATGCTTTTTTACATAAAAGAAAACCTGAGTTTGGCGGCAATTGAGTATCAGAAATTATTTAACTATAAACTAATCAATTCTTATTCTATTATCATCTTATGCAAGAGAACAATCCGGCTGCTATAATAGAACATGTCTTTGCCAAAGATGCCTTTAGCCAATGGTTGGGCATTGAGCTACTTGATATAAAAGAAGGTTACAGCAAAATAAAAATGACTGTTAGAAATGAAATGATGAACGGCCTTAATGTTGTGCACGGAGGAATAGCCTTTTCACTTGCCGACAGTGCATTTGCGTTCGCCTGCAACAGCAGGAATAATTTATCGCTTGCGCTGGAAACATCTGTATCTTTTCTGAAACCTGTGTTTGCTGGCGATGTATTAATTGCAGAAGCAAAAGAAATACGCAATGGTAAAAACACAGGTGTGTACCTTGTTGAAGTAACCAACCAGCATGAAAACCTGGTAGCTTTATTTAAAGGCACCTGTTACAGAACAGGCAAACCACTTTTGTAGTTTGAATCACTACCAATTACCCATTTGCTCTTTTATTATTCGCTCAGGGTCTTCAGGTTTCTTCTTCTCCCAGTCAGGATCATATTTCACAAACCAGCTCAGCCAAAGTGTTCGGCAAAACCGCATAAGCGGAGGCTGAAGAATAATGAGTACAACAGTGTTTATACCAAGCCACCAAAACACGCGGTTGTCGTTAATAGAAACACCAATCAATATCCACCATAAAACAAAACTGACACCTGACAGCAGCATCGTAATACCATAACTTACATAACCGGTTCCATAATAAAATCCTACTTCAATATCAGTAACCTGTTCACAAACCGGGCATCGTTCATACATTTTCATGTACCTGTTTCCCTTTAACGCAAATGCATTTTTCGATTGAAATATATCGCCACGACGGCATCGCGGGCACTTATTGGTTAAAACACTAAGTAAATAAGAAGGCCTGTTGGAACTCATTTGCTGCAATTCAAGGCAGCAAAGTTATTCAACTTTAAATGCGGTTAAAACTTTTTCCATTTGCATGCTGCGGCTTCCTTTTATTAAAAAATACGCATGCTGAAAATGGTGCTGTTGAATATAAACCGAAGCTTCTTCTGCCTTATCAAAATAAGTGTATGATTGATGCGTGGTCTTAAAATTTCCGCCAACAAGAATTACATTTTGAAAATTGTATTGCTGAATAAGCTTTACAAGATTTTCATGCTCGGGAATGCTTTCTTCTCCTAACTCCATCATTCCTCCAAGCACAAGAATTTTATTGTCTGTATGAATGTTCCTGAAATTTTCAATTGCAACTTTCATGCTTGAAGGGTTTGCATTGTAAGCATCCAGTATTATTTTGTTCGAACCAATTTCAATCAACTGCGAGCGGCTGTTTGAAGGGATATAGTTTTCTATTGAAGATTTTATTTTTTCATCGGGCACATTAAAATATTTACCAAGGGCAACAGCACACAAAATATTAGGCAGGTTATAATCGCCAACAAGATTTGTTTTTATAACATTAAATGAAAATCCTTTTGTAATGGCAACTTCCAAAAAAGGTGCAAAAGCTTTTGCATTGCCGGTTACTTCGCCGTTTTTTGTTCCGTACCAAATAATTTGCTGAATGCCTTTGCTCATTTCATGCAAATAATCATAATCATCAAAAGCAAATACAACACCGTTATGTAAGCGGATAAAATCATACAATTCACCTTTACCCTTCTTTACACCTTCTATTCCTCCAAAGCCCTCCAAGTGCGCTTTGCCAATATTTGAAATAATACCGTGTGTTGGCTGCGCAATTTTACAGTAACCTTCAATTTCTTTTTGATGATTAGCGCCCATTTCAATAACCGCCATTTGCGCATCACTTTTAATTTTTAAAATAGTCAGCGGCAAGCCGATATGATTATTAAGATTTCCTTCTGTTGTATATGTTTTATAATTCGATGAAAGCACTGCATGAATCAATTCCTTCGTTGTGGTTTTTCCATTACTTCCTGTGATCGCAATAAAAGGAATACTGAATTGTTCGCGATGAAATTTTGCAAGCTGCTGTAATGTTTCAAGCACATTATTAACCTTAATTAATTTATTGTTTGAAGCACTGATTGCCTCATCAACTACAGTATAAGCAGCACCGAGTTCCAATGCCTGTAAAGCAAAATGGTTACCGTTAAAATTTTCTCCCTTCAAAGCAAAATAAATATCACCGGCTTTAAGTTTTCTTGTATCTGTTTGCACAGATGAATGCTGTAAATAAAGCTCATATAATTCGGGAATGGTCAATGTAAAACGTTTGATGCAAGATATAGCGTGAAACGCAGAAAGACTTAAAACTTAAACCCAAAACTTACAGCTCAACCTTATCTTCGCTTTATGCTTTTCGCAGATGTAATCGGCCAGCAAAATACAAAGCATCATTTATTGGAAATGGTTGAACAAAACCGTTTAAGCCATGCTTTACTCTTTTTGGGTAAAGAAGGTACTGGCGCTTTGCCATTGGCTTTAGCGTTTGCAGAATACATCAGCCTCCTCCCAGCCTCCCCCGGTGGAGGAGAAAAAATGCAGGCAGCTTCATTGTTTGGAGAAGCGGTGGTAGAAACAAAACCTGTTTTTCCGAAAACAACTGATGAAGCAGATGCATTCATGCAAAAACAGGCGGCTTTTTCAAAAGCAAACAATTATGTGCATCCTGATATTCATTTTTCGTACCCGGTAATTCCAAAAAAACCGGGCGACAAACCTGTGAGCACAGATTATATTCCTGAATGGCGCGAATTTATTCAGCAGTTTGCTTATGGAAATGTTTACGACTGGCTGCAGTTTATTGGCGCGGAAAATAAGCAGGGAAATATTACCGCTGAAGAATGCAATGACATCATTCGCAAACTAAGCCTTAAAAGTTTTGAAAGCCCTTATAAAACCCTCATCATGTGGATGCCGGAATATCTTGGTAAAGAAGGCAATAAACTTTTAAAACTGATTGAAGAACCGCCTCCGGATACTTTATTTATTCTTGTTGCAGAAAATGAAGACATGATACTGCCAACTATTTTAAGCCGTTGCCAATTGGTGAAATTATATTCACTTGAAACAAACGAGATTGCCGGCGCATTAATAAAACGCGGCAATCTTGAAAAAACGGCAGCCCAGCAAACTGCGGCTATTGCGCAAGGCAACTATCGCGAAGCATTGCAGTTACTGCAAAATGCATCCGAAGACTGGCAAAGTTTATTGCGTGAATGGCTGAACAGTATTTTGAAAAACGGGGCAGGCGCGCAGGTAAAATGGATAGAAGAAATAAGCAAGCTTGGCCGCGAAAAACAGAAGCAGTTCCTGTTATATTTTATTCACTTGTTACAACAAAGCATTAGCATTCGTTTTGCGGGAGACAGTATTTCCATTGCAGATTCTGAGAAGGATTTTGCAGCCCGGCTTAATAAAATGACTTCGGTACATCACCAGCAGGCCATTATAGAAGAGCTTAACAAAGCAGTCTATTATATAGAACGCAATGCCAATGCTAAAATATTGTTTCATACCCTTACTATTAAATTGTATCATGTCATTAAGAACAATGTCTTAATTTTGACCGATTAACACTGTACATATTTTTTGATATTTACAGCAGGTGAAGAAGGAATTTTGTGAAGCCAGCAAAGGAAACGTTGTCATCGTTCCTTGCGTCGCACACCGGAACTGAAGTAATTTCTTTAGCTACGGTTTCAAATGCAGATAGCATTTCAAAATATAAACAGTATACATTTTGAAAACGTTATTCGGATATAACACTACAGTTCAGCAGCATTCCTGCAGTTGAAGTGTTGCGACGCAACGAAGCTTAATGCTTATTCCAAAGCTGGTTACCCAAAAATCTTCTTCCATATTTTTTACTGATCATAATTGAATATAATGAGTTGTGGAAGTTGCGGTACGGGTAAACCTAATGGTTGTAAAAGTAATGGCGGATGCAGCACCGGCAGTTGTAACCGCATGAATGTACATGACTGGTTATGGAACCTGCCGATAAGCGATGCGGACAGTGCCTGTAAAGTGGTGGAAATAAGTTTTAACCAGGGCAGCCGGAAAGATTATTATCGTAATGCCTCGCTGCAATATTTTGAAAAGGGCGATATGGTTACGGTTGAAGGCGTGAACGGTTTTGATATGGGTGAAGTAAGTTTAACCGGCGAGCTGGTGCGTTTACAATTGAAGAAAAAAAATATCAGTGAGTATGGCATTGATATGAAAAAAATACTGCGCCTGAGCAACGAGAAAGATCTTGAGATCTTTGAAAAAAACAAAGCCCGTGAACGTGATGCATTAACAACAAGCCGCGTTATTGCCAGAGGCCTGAACCTTGATATGAAATTGATTGAAGTGGAGATCCAGGCAGACGGTAAAAAAGGAACATTTTTTTATACCGCGGATGACCGTGTTGATTTTCGCGAGCTGATAAGGCTTTACGCTTCTGAATTTAAACTGAAGATCGAAATGCGCCAGGTGGGTATTCGCCAGGGCGCTGCAAAAGTTGGCGGCATTGGCAGTTGCGGAAGAGAATTATGCTGCTCAACATGGCTTACCGATTTTAAAAGTGTTACTACTACAGCGGCACGTTATCAAAACTTATCTATTAATCAAACAAAGCTGAGTGGACAATGCGGCCGTTTAAAATGTTGTTTGAATTATGAGCTGGATACTTATTTAGATGCGCTGCAGGATTTTCCTGATAACGCAGATATATTGGAAACTTCAAAAGGCCAGGCAATCTTAATTAAGAAAGACATTTTCAAAAACCTGATGTGGTATATTTTACAAGGCGGGGCCAAGCATTATCCTTTAACCATTCGCCGTGTAAAAGAAATAAAACAACTTAATGCAAAAGGGGTAAAGGTTGACGACCTGCAGCCTATAGAGCTTTCTACTTCAAAAGAAGTTGAACACAGCTTTGTTGATGTGGTTGGCCACCTTACCATAAGCAACCTGGAAAAAACAACGCAGCGCAACAAAGAAAAACAAAAGCAGGAAAGAAATAAAGAGGGTTCAAATCAACAGCAGCATCAACAGAAAAATAAACCACAACAACAAAATCAAAGACCATTGCAGCAGAAGCCTGCTCAGCCACCCACTAAACAGCAGCCACCTGCAAGGCCGCCGCAAAAAGGAAATACCGGCAGAAATAAACCGCAGCCGCCTCAGAAAAATAACTGATTACGATTCTTTTTTTGCACGTAATAAACTGTCTTTAAACAAATCGTTTTTCTTAAAAGATCTTATTTCTTTTTTGAGTTGTTTTCTTTCAGGTTTTTTATTCTGATATAAATCTTCCAGATTGGGTTTGCCTGCATCCACCCATGCAGAGTACCAGAAATCTGCGACCATGTTAGCAGAATAAATAAGCTGATCATTAATAGTAGAAGTTAAAGCTGCAGCATATTGCCTGGCAAATTCATTAGTATACACTTTTGTTATCCTGCCATAATACATTTTCTCAACATACCTGGAGCTGTCGGGAAAATTTGCAGCCACTTCTTTTTCTTTCTCAAACATTTCGGGCAACAATGCATGCGCTCTTTTTACTGCAGCCCAAATAACATCCGGCTTATTATTTATATAAGTCGCTTTATGTTTTGTGTGCAATTGATAATTGCTGAGTTCAAGTTCCGGAATAGTTGATTCCCATAAAGCATGCAAACCTTTCTGGCCGGTTAATTGTCCATCGTAATTATTGCTTGTATGTAAAGGAACGTTGGCGTCTTCAACATAATGCGCCAGATCATCAGCAAAAAAAATAATACTGTCGCCGTTCTTTTGTTTGAAGGCATTCACCAGCGAATCATATTCTATAACAACCTGGTAAGGAACATAGCCATATCTCTTCAATGTATCCCACGAATATTGCTGAATGGCTGTTGCCAGATCATGCGGCATTATATTAACAGCACCGTTACCATAATTTTCAAGATCAATAAAATGTTTGGCGGCTTCACTTTTATCAGTATTCCGCCGTTTATCAGGTCGAATGGCATTTGCAACAAGAGAATCTATATGTGCATAGAAAAATTTACGTAATGATTTTGGCAATTGATATACGGCCAATTGCGTGGCTGTTTCATGAACGTAAAATCCCCAGCTACACAATGAAACAACAATAACAAGGCATGAAAAAAATAAAGCTACAGGAAAAGTTCTCTTTCTCATATCTGTATTTAAGCAGCAAAAGTAAAAGCTAAACATTCCGTAAATATTAAATAAATGTGAAGCTGCTTTACCACTGTAACATTTATCCATAAAACACACCGTATTTTTGCCACCCATGAGTGTTGATGCCCAAAAATATGAAGCGGTAATTGGTTTGGAAGTTCATGCGCGATTGTCAACCAAAAGCAAACTGTTCAGCAGCGATGTTAATGCATATGGTGCTGCGCCTAACGAAAATGTTGGCGTAATTACATTGGCGCATCCGGGAACTTTACCCAAAACAAATAAGAAAGCCATTGAATATGCGGTAATGATGGGCATTGCGTGTAACTGCACTATCAATCAAAAAAATTATTTTGCACGTAAGCATTATTTTTATCCTGATCTTCCGAAAGGTTTTCAAACATCACAACATACTGTTCCTATTTGCGGCGGCGGATTTATTACTATTCGTACAGCTTCAGGTGAAAGAAATGTAAAACTTCATCATATACATCTTGAAGAAGATGCCGGCAAAAGTATTCATGATATAGACGAAGAACATAGCTATATTGATTACAACCGCGCAGGCACACCATTAATTGAAATAGTAACCGAGCCTGGTATGCATTCTGCGGAAGAAGCGGGATTGTTTGTTTTAGAAATAAGAAAGCTGGTGCGATGGATAAATATTTGCGATGGTAATATGGAAGAAGGCAGCCTTAGATGTGATGCAAATGTTTCTGTAAGATTAAGAGGCGAGCAAAAATTAGGAACAAAAGCGGAAGTAAAAAATCTGAATTCAATCCGCAATGTGAGAAGAGCTGTAGAGTTTGAAATTGAACGCATGGTCAATCTTCTTGAAAAAGGCGAAAAGATCTATCAGCAAACAAGAAGCTTTGATGCTTCAACCGATACAACATTTGCCATTCGTGAAAAAGAAGAAGCAAATGATTACCGCTATCTCCCTGAACCTGATTTGCCACCATTGAATTTAAGCGATGAATATCTCGGTAACATAAAAAACAATTTACCTGCCTTACCACAACAACTATATAAAAAATATCAGTCGGATTTTGGGTTGAATGAATATGATGCAGCGCAATTGGGCAATGAAAAAGAAACTGCAGATTATTTTGAATCGGCGCTTGCACATACAAACAATTATAAAGCAGTTGCGAATTGGATCAACGGGCCGGTAAAACAAATGATGAATGAATCAGGCATTGCGTTGAATGAAATTCCTGTTGAAAAACTTGCAGGGATGATTGAGCTTATTGATAATGGCGAAATAAGTTTTTCAAACGCTTCAGCAAAATTATTGCCTGCAATTATCAAGAATAAAACTGTGCCTGTTGCTGAACTTGCAGCGCAGCTTAACATCATTCAAACCAATAATACAGATGAGCTTAAACAATGGGTAACTATTGTGTTGAATAAAATGCCAGATAAAGTTTCAGAATACAAGAAAGGAAAAAAAGGATTGATGGGGTTATTTGTGGGGGAAGTAAAAAAAATGAGCAAGGGCAAAGCAGATCTTAGGTCTGTTACGCAATTGCTTGAAGAAACATTAAATTAATTTGAACATGAAATATTGTGTTACGATAGTATTTGCAGGGCTGGTATTTGCTGCCTGTAAGAGTACCGGTTCCGGGGAGTTTACAGTGAGTGGCGTAATAAAGAATGCTCCATCAGACAGCGTTTATCTTGAACAACTTTCTTATGATTCACCTGATACAAAAAAATTAGATTCAGGTAAATTAGGTTCAGATGGAAGTTATAAGCTGAAGGGCAGTTCGTTACAACAAAATTTATTTGTAGTAAGTTTTAAAGACAATCCTGCTGTTATTGCAATAAATGATGGTGATAATATTAAAATAAATTTTGACCCGACTGGTCTTCATTATCCTGACGTAAGCGGCTCAACAGCAACATCAGAATTGTATGCATTCATTAAAAGTTACCTGGGCAAAGATTCAGTATTATCGAAAACATATAATCAGCTTGACACATTGAGCGAGGAAACAGCAAAAGATACAAGCTATGTTAACCAGATCAAGTTATTATATACAAAACAATTGAGTGACCTGAGGAATGTAGTGGTTAGTTTTATAAACAATTCAAAAAACCCCGCAGCAATTTGTTTTGTTTTAGATAAAGCCAAAGGATTGATCGCACCGGATGAGTTAGCTTCATTGGCTACCAATGTCTCCAAACGCTTTCCCAATCATACCGGCATCACAGCTTTTGCAACTGCGCTCAACAAACCACAGCAACAACCGGATGCTGCATCATCTTCTAATAATTATGCTTTATTAAACCAGGAAGCGCCTGATCTTACAATGACATCACCTGATGGAAAACAAATAAGCATAAGCAGTTTCAGAGGTAAATATTTATTGGTTGATTTTTGGGCAAGCTGGTGTGGGCCATGCCGTGCCGAAAATCCAAATGTAGTAACTGCATACAATAAGTTTAAAGACAAAAATTTTACTATCCTTGGTGTTTCGCTTGATAATGATAAGCAAGCCTGGATGGATGCTATTCAAAAAGATAACCTTACATGGAATCACATGAGCGACCTTAAACAAGGGGAAAGTTCAGCAGCAAGTGTTTATCAATTTGATGGAATTCCCTTTAATGTACTTATCGATCCCCAGGGAAAAATTATTGCAGCCGGTTTAAGAGGTGATGCGCTTGAACAAAAATTGTCCGAGGTACTTCAATAAACAATTATCGTTTTACTAACAGCAAAGACTTTGAGGGAAAATTTACATGCACTTACTTTGCATTTCAAAGTGCTTTTATGAACGATCCCGAAAAGTTATCCAGCGAGCTTCATGATATAAAAGAGATGATGGAGCGAAGCAGCCGTTTTTTAAGCCTGAGCGGGTTAAGCGGTGTTTGCGCAGGCATTTGCGCATTGATCGCAACATGGCTTTCAGCCGGAGTGATTGAAAAAAATAAAGACGCAGTCCGCAATTTAAAAGTTTCTATCGCAGATGCAGATTCTATTATTTATGGCGATTTTCTTAACAGCCGTCTTTTTCAAATAGCGCTTATAACCTTTATTGCTGCAATAATATTTGCTTTTATTTTTACTTACAGGCGTAGCAAAATAACCGGGGTTCCTATTTGGGGCGTTACTGCAAAACGAATGGTTATCAGCATTGCTGTTCCCGTTTTGGCTGGTGGCATTTTTTTATTGGCACTAATAAAAAATGGCGTGTTTGGTTTTATTGCTCCCGGGTGTTTAATATTTTATGGGCTGGGTGTTTTAAATGCGAGCAAGTACACGCTTCCTGAAACAAGTTACCTGGGTTATTGTGAGATTTTGTTGGGATTGATCAACCTGATGTTCCTTGGAGAAGGCTTATATTTCTGGGCGGCAGGCTTTGGATTGCTGCATATTTTTTACGGGTCATATATGTGGTGGAAATATGAAAGAAACTGAGCAACGTAATGAAGAATCCTATAGAAAATTTAAATAAAACATTTGATAGCCGCATTCGTTTGGGAATAATGAGTGCGCTCATGGTAAATGCTGCTATAAATTTTAATGATTTGAAAATACTGATAAATGTTACCGATGGAAATCTTGCCAGCCATATTAAAGCGCTGGAAGAAAGTGGCTATATAAAAGTGCAGAAAGGATTTATTGGCAGAAAAACCAACACTTTGTATTCTGCAACAAAGGCTGGCGAAAGAGCTTTTCGTTCACATCTTGACGCTTTGGAAAGTATGATAAAGAATATGAGTTAAAAATTTTTTGTTAATAAACTTTGAAACTCAAAGTACTTTTTAAACATTCTGAAAAAACAATCATCATATTAATGCAAATTCTGAAAAACATATTGATCATCATGAAAAATACAAAACTGCATTGAAAATGGCAGTCAATGCAATTCCATCTAAAAAATCGCTGGCCGAATGGATGATATCGTTAATGAATATTTAAAAAATTAAATATGATACGCTTAAAAATTTTATTACACTCCCTGCTCTCTTTACCTGCTGTACAAGATATGCAAACACATTATATAATAGCTCTGTGCATGCTTAGCTACTTTGGATTATTGTTTTTTGTGTTAAAAACATTCAGGTATAACAGGAGCGATATTGATTAATCTATCATTATGATTCAAAACACTTCAGCTACAGTTTACAGGCAAACTTTAAATAAAACATTCAGTACGGCTTTCAATGGCATCAGGTATTTTTTTAAAACAGAGCGTAACGGGAAAATACAGGCCGGTGTTTCGTTAATAACGATTTTCTCCGGCTTGTATTTAAAATTAAATGCTATTGAATGGATAGTTATAGTGCTTTGTATAGGATCTGTATTAGCACTGGAAATGATCAATACAGCTCTTGAGCATTTATGTAACCTGGTTCATAAAGATTATCATCCATCAATAAAAATCATAAAAGATGTGGCTGCCGGTGCTGTTTTAATTTTCTCTGTTATAAGTGTTGTGTCCGGGCTTATCATTTTTCTGCCTAAATTATTTGTGTTGTTATGAAACTGAAAAAAATAAACGATATACAAAAACTCGTTTCAATCTCTTTGGGATTTACCCTTGCATTACTCGCGGCGCGCGGTTTATATACAGGAACGCTAACTTATTTCTTCTATCCCTGGAATTTATTTCTTGGTGTACTTCCTGTATTCTTCAGCGGATTATTATTGGAAGAAAAGAGATTCAATTATAAAAGCATTTTATTATTGGGTTTATGGCTGCTATTTTTACCCAATGCGCCATACCTGTTAACTGATATTTTTCATTTTAAAGAAAGGCCGCCTGTACCTATGTGGTTTGATCTTATGCTCGTGGTTTCCGGGGCATGGAATGGTATTTTGTTTTGCATGATCTCATTATTCAGGGTAGAAAAATTTTTAAAAACCAGGGTTAATTCAAGATTTGTAAATGTGCTCATGTTCCTGCTGTTAATTCCCTGCGGATATGGAATTTACATTGGCCGTTATTTGCGCTACAATAGCTGGGATGTTGTTACCAATCCCGAAGGTCTAATAAAAACATCAACACATCATATACACCATCCTGTTCAAAGTCTTAATGTATGGATGTTCACTTTTGTTTTTGCCACTTTCCTGGGCATTATCTATTTCACCATAAAAAAACTGCCCCGTTTGTTGCACACAACGAGGCAGTTCTAAAAACATACTGCAACTAAAAATCAAAGCCCATAGAGAAATAAAAAATAGCCGGGCCTCTGAAAATTCCTTTCATTTGCCACCCAATGTCTGCCTTTAAGAAATATCCCAACAAGGTACTTCTTGCCCCAAAACCATAACCTCCGGCCAAAGGTCCGATGCCACCGGCACGAACCAATACGGTAAGCGGGCTTTGACCAATAGAGGGGTCATCAGCGCCTTGATAAATTATAGAAGGACGTTTTATATTACTCAATGGTCCGGTCCATGCAGTGCCCAGATCAAAAAATTGTATCAATTGAAAATTACGCACGAAAGCGCTATTGATGGGGCTGCTGAAAAGCGTTGTAAAAACAGGGAGCCTTAGCTCACTGTTTATAACAAGATTATTGCTTCCGTTTGCCGCATTTTGATCGAAACCTCTCAGGTTTAGCGCCAGCGTTTGAAATGCGTAGTTCACAGCAGGATCAGCGGTATTTATCTGGTTAAATTTTGGTATCAGCCATCCGTCTTCACCACCGAGATAATAGATAAGCCGTGCATCGCCAAAAGAGAAATCGCCCGAAGCCCGTACAGCCCATATAAAATTGCGGTAGATCTTCAAATAATTGCGCGCATCAAAACCGATATTGGTTATCATTTTTGAATTGCCTGTATTACCTCCATTAAAAGGAAGGAACAATTCTGTGTAAACCTTCCATCTTAACCCATTCCAGATATTTTCCGCGGGATTTATGGTGTTGTCATATACATATTCGAGTCTTGATATTACTGTATTCGAAACGGAATCTTTCATTTTTAATGCATCAGGATAGCCATAGCTTCCAAGATATAAAGGGCGTAAAACACCTATATCTTTTCTTAACGACACCGTTAACTGAAGCCGTTTTGTTTCATCAAAAGGATAAGCAGCATTGCCCTGGTATATATTAGTAATAACTACATTGTCTACACCGGCCAGGTCTATACTTCCTGAAGAATCAAAGCCATGAAAAAACCCAGGGTAATTTGTAACATTACTTCTATAATAAGTTAAACCCCAATCAACGCGTTTACGATAGTTTTGAAACGATACAAACACATCTTTGTCGGTGAGTGAAGTACCTAATCTAAATCCGCCTATAAGCTTTACGTCATCCATAATATCACTTACGCCAACCCTGAATGTAAAACTGATCGGATCTTCGTTGCTCAGATAAATAGGGCCTGATTGGCTATACCCGCCAAAAGGTTGGTATTGGTTTACCAGGATATTATTGGTAACGCCTGCCAGCACATAATCCGCTTCAAACTTTAATTTGTAATCGAATAATTTGGACTTGCTTACATAATCAATATGCGGCGGTATCTCCGGCGCCGGGGGAGCATTTATAGCCGAAGTAGTGTCAACACCGGAAGATGTTGAATCTTTTTTCTCATCAAATTCATTTTGGAACTGGCTGTTATTTTCAGGCTGACTTTCTTCCTGCACCTCTATATTTTTTCCGCTTTCCAGTTTCTCCTGTGTTATCATGCGGCGAACGTAATCAGTAGGCCTTGCATTTACATTTCTTTTGCGTAAGGTGGCAGAATCAACCCGCAGCTTGTATAAAAATTTATAATCGCCCTCACGCCGTACTTCGCTTACCTGTTCGTTATTTCCGGCAACCCTTGTTTCCAGTAAACTGCTTTGATAATTTGTTATAGGAAATGTGTACGTACTATCCTGATAAATTTTAAAATAGCTTATACTATCGGGCTCAGGTTTTTGCCATGCACGCAAGGTTGAATCCATTTCTTTTGGGTCGGGATTGCGCAGTACATCATCTCCAATGTAATACAGCGTATCCAAACCGCCGGTTTGCGTTGAAAAGAATCCTGCCCAGCGATTATTGATACCATTCTCATTACTCACAAACGTAAAATGATTCTGATTGTATTGCATGGGATAACGGGCATCGCCATACTTCATGTTTGTTAACTGTGTTATTTGCCTGAACTCACTGTTATTATTAATATCTGCAAGAAATATATTGAAATGATTGCGGCTTGGTAAAACAGTATCAGCATTGGATGCGTTTATGCCTGGCCTGTTGGATGCGAAAATAATTCCGAGCCTTCCCGGAAAAGAAACGAACGCAGGATCCAGATCATCATACACATCATTTGTTACCTGTTTTATTTTTTCATTGTCAACCCTGTAAGTAAAAATATCGCTATGGCCGTTTTTCACTGCGCTCAACAACAAGGTATTTGCATCGAAAATAAAACCTGCATCCAGTATCTGGTCGAAACCCTGTATCTCCTGTTTAAAGCGTTTGATGTTGGCAATAACATCATATATAAACATGTAGGTCTTTCCTTCTTTTGTATAAATACACAACAGCCTTGAGCCTTTTCCATCCCAGGCAAGAATGGGCATATTCGGATTCATGTCACCTTCAATGGTGCGTACGCCAAAATCGAGCAATGTTGTTTCATCCAGAGCATTATCAAAATACTTAACCTTGTATTTGCCTTTGGTAAACTGAACCACTGCATAAGAATTATTTTTTGGATTAGGATTGGCTGCAAAATGATAGAAATCACTTCTTGAAACATCTTCTACCACCGATAATTTTCCACGCGGTGCATTGCGGCGTTGTTTAATATCTTCAACATAACGCTCCTGTTCATCGTTCATAAAATCGGCCAATACATACTTGAATTTTTTCTTGCATATCCTTTCTGACGCAGCATTCAGGCTTTTATACAACCTTGCCAGGTACAAAAAATACGTAACATTCTGCGGTTGATATTTTCGTGCTATGTAATACCAGAATGCCTGCCCCGCAAGCAGAGGTTTATCAAAAGCAAACTGGTAAAAATTATTATAATCCCCGCCCAATATCACATTTTTGAGCGCATCGTCATCATCAATACTCCATTTTTTTGCTACATATTCTATATATCCATCCGTAAGCCATTGAGGAAGATCAAGTAAAGCCTGGTTGCTGGCAAATTCGCCAATATCATCTCCAAATAAAATATTATCGGTAAGCACTTTGGCAATGCCTTCCCTGATCTTTAACCGAAAGGTGTTGTGGTTGCCATCGAAGTAGAGAGGGATCTTGTTATTTACCAGTTTTGTCAATCCGCCTGAATTCTGCAAGTCTATTCCCAGTCCAATATTGCTTGCTTTATAATCATCATAATTATTATAAATAATAAGCGATGTACGGCGCTGTAAAGAATAATCAATTTCAGATTCTATTGAATCAAGTTCTTCTTCTGCCAGCTGTACAGTAAATTTTGCAAGCTCCAATCCTCCTTCATTATAATAAACATTGAAGTTTCTGCTTTGATAAAATTTCCACGCAAACTTCTTGTACTGGATACGATTTTTTCCATATTGTACCGCGTTAACCTGTGCATTAAGAAAAAAAGGCGAAAACAATAAAACTATTCCAAAAACGAATCCCGATCTTAAGCATTTATTTTGCATACCCATTGTTGAGTTCTTAAAATTAGTATAATTACATGTAAAGGAAATTCAAAAAACGATATGATAAAAGTAGAGCATTTTACATTCAATCCTTTTGAAGAGAACACGTATGTGTTGAGCAACGAAAAAGGGGATGCTGTTATTATTGATCCGGGCTGTTATTTTACTGAAGAAGAGAGAAAGCTTAAAGATTTTATAGAAAGCAACAAATTAAAGCCGGTTAAATTGTTGAACACACATTGCCATATAGATCATGTTTTCGGAAATCAATGGGTGTATAAAACATACGGGCTTGAGTTATATATGCACGAAGGGGAGAAACCTGTTTTGGAATTTGCACCTTCTACAGGAAATTTTTATGGGTTTGGTTTTAGCAATTACAATGGCGCTTTACATTTTTTAGCGGAAGGTGATGAAGTTTTTTTAGGAGACGATATGCTGAAAGTATTATTTACTCCGGGGCATTCACCGGCAAGTATTTGTTTTTATTGCGCAGCACAAAAATTTGTGATCGGCGGAGATGTTTTGTTCAATGAAAGCATAGGCAGGTTTGATCTGCCCGGTGGCAATGAACAGATATTATACAAAAACATAAGAGAAAAACTTTATGTGCTTCCTGACGAAACGGTGGTTTATCCTGGCCATGGAAATAAAACTACTATCGGTCATGAAAAAATATATAATCCTTTTGTTTGCTTATGATAATTCATAAACGTAGCTTCTTTTTTTGCTGTTCAGGTATTTTTCATGAACGATTGTACTCATAGGTTTTTCATACACTTTACTTTCAACCCAGGAAATAATGTCGAGATAGGAAAAAGCCCTTGTTTCAAAACGGTTCTTTTCAAGGTCTTTGATACGATATAAAAATTCCTCCATTGCAGGCTTCAGTTGTTTCGAAGAAACTTTGAATGAATTCCTGATGAACCTGAATATCTCTTCTTCAACCACTGAAAAATTTTTCATCTTGGCCATAAAGCGATAAACAGATTTTGCGAGTGATTCGATGATAGAATCATTTCCCAGCTCATAGTGCGCCATTAAATGAAGCAATCGTGCATAACATTGAAGATCGATGCGCAGGTTGCCATGCTCATGAATAATACGCTGCAGGTAATCTATGCATGTGGCATAATCGCCGTGACCAAAATATAATGTAGATATTTTGTAGTTAAACACAAGTATGCGGTGAAGGTCAACATAAGAAGCGTATTCTTTTAAACCTGCTTCTATGCCCGGCACCAGGGCGAGGCCACGGGAAAAAGTACCTGTCATCAAATGCCAGTTAAGTTTGGCAGCATTAATATAAATAAACGTATGTACCCTGAAATTATCATGCGTACTGGATGATGGCGTTGTACCGAAGTGTTCAAATTTTTTAAGCACCAGCTGGAATAATTCGTAACTTCTCAGGTTAAACAGTGCATTTAGTAATGTATGCATTCCTTTTACGTAATGCCCCGTTTCTACAGTAACCATGGCAGGTTCTTCCGCAAAGAGATCAACCCATTTTTTACTATAACGATAATACATTAAAAAATCCTGACGTATAAATGCATACCAGCAATAGCTTTGATACAGATATAAGCGTTCATAAAAATCCGTGATCCTTTCGGGACGAGGGGGAAGCATTCTTTTGAAGAAAGAACGAATTCCTTTTTCATCTTCTGTGTTACGCGCATGGCCATTTTGCACATACCACCTGTATAAAAGCAATGCAAGGTTGGATAGCTTTATAACATTATTGATATGCTCACCTATATCTAATGCTTCTGAAGCCAATAATTCTGTTTTTTCCAGCGAACTTCTTGTTATATGCAGCGTTTCAATCTTTTTCTCTAATGAGATTACCTGCGCGAGAAAATTGTATTTATGATTAGCTTTAGCGAGTTCCTTTGCCTTTTCCAGCATTTTAAAACTTTGCAGCTTCAGACCTTTGTAATAAAGTACACGTGCATTATCGAGTAATTCGCTCAATTGAAGATCAATATTAACAGTAGTTTTCAAAAGCCTGAGGCTAGCCAGAAGTTGTTTATATAAATGTGCCTTTAAATTGGCAAGCTGTGGCTTTGTTACAGGGTTTAATTTCTTCATCAAAACCTTCTCATCATAATCACTCATTTTATCCAGTGCGTCAAAAAGCTGGATTATTTTAAGATTTTCATTGGATGAACTTCTTTTGATATAGAGCTTAAAATGCCTCTTTTCCGACTTTTCGAGGGATTTGACCAATTGAAATAAAGCATCTGTAAAACGGTTGGACATCATAATGATATTTCTTTTAAAATCCTTTACCGGCAAGGGTTTCAGGCTATGAACCTACCGTTTGCCGTAATCAAATCACACTTATTTTGTTTTGAACAGGAACTTTTTGCCATTTAATTTTACATCAGTTTAGTAGTTCATAAAGAAGCAATCGTTAGAGAAGCAACCGGAAAGAGGCCGAACAAACAACCGAAATTATTTGAACTTTTTCATATGGCAAGCAATCGTTAGAGGCCAGTCCGTTTCCACGGAAGGGCCATTTTTTTTGGCGGAGCTAAATTAACGGTTAATTTGAGTTTTCCAATTTTATTTTCTTTTTTTTACCCCCAAGCAATAAAATTTTTTCTCCAGCAAGCTTTATATTGCGCCACGTGTTATTATTATCCATTGAGCATTTCATATTATCTTTCACCTCTTAACTAATCCTATGGCATTTTTTGAAGTAACAGGAGGCAAAAAGCTCAAGGGAGAAATATTACCCCAGGGTGCAAAAAACGAAGCGCTCCAGATAATATCCGCTGTTTTACTTACCGCAGAAAAAGTTACTATCCGCAACATTCCCGATATACTTGATGTTAACCTGCTTATTGAATTGCTTTCGCTGCTGAATGTGAAAGTAGAGCGTATTTCAAAACATACATGCATATTCCAGGCAGATAATGTAAATGTTGATTATTTTACTACAAAAGATTTCAGGAATAAAAGCAGCCGCATGCGTGGCTCTGTTATGATAGCCGGACCTATGCTGGCACGTTTTCAAAAAGCATATATTCCTAAACCGGGCGGAGATAAAATCGGGCGAAGAAGATTAGATACACATATCATTGGTTTTGAAAAATTAGGAGCAAAATTTGAGTATGATGACGTTTCAGGAGAATTTATTTTAAAGGCTCCTGAACTCAACGGCTGTTATATGTTGCTCGATGAACCCTCTGTTACAGGCACTGCAAACATTTTGATGGCCGCTGTGATGGCAAAAGGTAAAACCACTATTTATAATGCTGCCTGTGAACCTTACCTGCAACAGCTTTGCAAAATGCTAAACCGTATGGGTGCCAAAATAAGCGGCGTAGGAAGTAACTTATTAGAAATAGAAGGAGTTGAAAAATTGCATGGAACAGAACATACAATGCTACCGGATATGATAGAAATAGGCAGCTTTATCGGCCTTGCTGCAATGACGCAGAGTGAGATTACCATTAAAAATGCAGGGATCGATCATTTAGGAATTATTCCGGAAAAATTCAGGTTGCTTGGTATACAAATGGAATTTCGAGGTGATGATATTTACATTCCGGAACAGGAGCTTTATGAAATTCAGCGATATTTTGATGGCAGCACTGTTACTATTTCAGATCATCCGTGGCCGGGACTTACGCCTGATCTTTTAAGCATTATTCTTGTAACGGCTATTCACGCAAAGGGCAGCATATTAGTGCATCAGAAAATGTTTGAAAGCAGGTTGTTCTTTGTTGACAAGCTGATCGATATGGGTGCGCAGATCATTCTCTGTGATCCGCATCGTGCTGTTGTGGTTGGATTGGAGCGCAAACAAAAATTAAGAGGAGTTGCAATGGCAAGCCCTGATATTCGTGCCGGTGTTTCTTTGCTTTTCACAGCCTTAAGCGCAGAGGGAAAAAGCATCATTCAAAACATTGATCAGATATATCGCGGGTATCAATATATAGATGAACGTTTGCAAAGCTTAGGTGCACATATCAAAAAAGTAGATTGATTCTTTAGCCGCAATGTGGAAATTCGTTTAATAGGAATCTCACGTATAAATCTTTTACATAGGATTATTAATTGTGTTGTTGCTATTTGTCAATTACGAAAATGGTTCCGCGAAAACAAATTCTTTTAAGACAGATAAGAATCAGCCGGTAAAAACCTTCTTAAAAAATTCCTGACAATATTTTTTACAACATTTACCAATAGTGAATGCTCCCATTTAAATTACACGGGAAAGCCTGTATCAAACCAGGCTAAACACATTGCCATTATTAATTAACGTGCATTCGGTTTAAGTATAAAGTAATCCTGAAAGGATTAGATTTGAATAGCCCCGTAAGAATTACGAGAGAATAAATGTGTAAAAGACATTGAACCACACAGGGGTTCAATTGATTGATCATAATACAGCCTCTGGTTGCATCAGGGGTTTGTTCATATTAAGGCCCTCCAGGCTTATCCCAATTCACGTTATTTAGTATGCTATAGTAAGGCTTAGCTATACACCTGGGTGCCTTTTGCCATGGAGTTGACAGGGAGCTGATAGGGGTTTGGTATGGGGTAAGGTTACTATAAGGTTACTATAAAGTCTCTATAATGTTACTATAATGTTACTATAAGGTTACTATAAGGTTACTATAAGGTCTCTATAAGGTCTCTATAAGGTCTCTATGAGAGTGAAGCAGGATAGAAAGGAATGTATAGTTTATACAGCTATTACAAACAGGATATCGTGCTATGTAAAATAAGTATAAAGCCTGGAATGGCAAAAAAAATCAGGAAAATAAACTATTGGGCAGAAAGCCATAAAAATCATCTCTCCAACATCTTTACCCAAACATAATCATCAACTATTATATTGTTTTTGAAAGCGCTTTGTTTGCGAATGCTTTCAAGATAAAAACCGTTTTTATGCAATATGTGCATCGAAGGTTTATTATGCGCATACACTTCGGCAATAAGACGTACAACATCAAACTCTTTTTCAATATAACTTATTAATATTTGCACTGCATTTGTAGCAATACCAAGATTCCAGTATTCTTCACCTATAAAATAGCCTACTTCCATTGTTTTACTATACACATCAGTTTTAGGTGTACAACCAATGCTGCCCACAAGCACATTCTGATAAATGATCGCAAAGTTTAAAGGAGGTTTTTGCCTGGAACAATGGGCTATCCACTTTTCTGCATCTGCCGCATAATAAGGATAAGGAATGCTATCTCTTAGATTATTCCATATGCTTTTATTGTTGGCGATATGAGTAAGTTGCTTTGCATCTTCTTTTTTCCAAAGACGCAGAAAAACTTCAGTGGACATCCGTTTAAGTTTTGGCTAAACAATCTGAGATCTTAATTGAGCAAAGTATTATCAAGCAGGCGCATGGCAATATCTTTTAAATACACCGGCACATATAATTCTATTTCACCAAAAGTTTGGTAACTGCTGTCTTGCCTGTTTAATATTATAGCAAGTATATTATTTTTTTCAAGCTTGCCTTTAATAATATTTGCTTCAACATAATTTTTAGCGCTGCATAACTTAAACCAGCCTTGCATAAAGTGTTTTTAGGATATGTGCCACATCAGCAAGAAAAGCAAATCTAAAATCACTAAAACCATAATAATAACGCTTAAACTGTTCTGCCTTTTCTTTGCTTTCACTATAGATTCGCTTCGCGAACCATAGATACTGTATTTGCTAAAATACAACCAATCTGCAAAGCCGGCAGAATAATCTCCAGAGAAAAATAAAAAAGTTTTAATAAGGAATAAAACAGCAACCAAAACACTGGTAGCCAAAAAAAGATAAAAGTAAAATTGCATTGTTGTTTGTTTTTAAGTTTTGGCGCAGTAGGGATATACAAAAGAAAATAAATTATCGATCAAATTTTTAAACGAACGGTTCTTTAATGTTTTTTTAATTAAACCTTCCTGTCAGTGATTTTTATCATCCATAACATTTATATACGTAATATATAAATTAACTATTCCTTCTCCCTGCAAAAAATAAGCTTGCCGCTTTTATTTTTTGTAACAAACCGCTTGGATTATCGTTTTGTGAAAACTTTATTAGTTTATGAGGTTACCTTGCTTTTTCTGCATGCTTTTTTCTATAACGGTGTTCTATGTGTCAGCACAACCTGCTCCACAAAGAGTACTTACAGCCAAACGTACTGCAGGCGCAGTAAAGATTGATGGCATTTTAAATGATGCAGCCTGGAAAGATGCTGCATTAATGACTGATATGATAGAATTCACGCCAACTGTTGGAAGGCATGAAGAGTATGCGGATAGAACAGAAGCGTATTTAATGTATAATGATGAAGGCATTTATTTTGGAGGCTTCTGCCACGAAAGGACAAGAGACAGCATCGCGACAGAATTAAAAGGAAGAGATGGATTCGGAACCAATGATTACATAGGGATCATTTTCGATACCTACAACGACAAGCTTAATGGTTTTGAATATTTTGTTACCCCTTTGGGTGATCAGTGGGATGCAAAAATGAACCCGCCAAGTTTTAATGCAGACATGGAAGATTTTACCTGGAATGCAGTTTGGGAAAGCAAGACTGTGATAACTGACAGCGGCTGGAGTTTTGAAATGTTTATCCCATTTTCAGCTATCAGGTTTGGTAAAAAAAATGTTCAGGATTGGGGTTTTAATATTACGAGAAGAAGGCGTAAAACGGAACAGCAGAATACATGGAACCCGATCGATCCTAATGTGAACGGGTTTCTTACACAGGAAGGGATTTGGAAAGGCGTATCAGACATAAAACCTCCAATACGCCTGCAGTTCTCGCCTTACTTATCTTTCTATGCTAATCACTATCCTTACAACACTGAAGGAGAAAAGGACTGGACCAAACAAATAAACGGCGGTATGGATTTAAAATATGGAATAAACCAGGCATTTACTTTAGATGCTACGTTGATTCCTGATTTTGGCCAGGTGCAAAGCGATAACCAGGTTCTAAACCTTACGCCTTTTGAAGTAAAGTATAATGAATACCGTCCTTTCTTTACAGAAGGCACTGAACTGTTCAGCAAGGGAAACCTGTTTTATTCGCGGCGTATCGGTGGCTCGCCTTTACACGAATATGATGTATACAATGGGGTGGACAGTAATCAAACAGTGATAGAAAATCCTACGGAATCAAAACTTATAAATGCAACTAAAATTTCGGGCAGAACACAAAGCGGTTTAGGAATTGGGTTTTTAAATGCTATAACTCAACCGGAATATGCAACAATTGAAGATAATTCAACCAAGCAACAAACGAAAGTGCAAACAGATCCGCTTACAAATTATAATATGATCGTGTTAGATCAAACCTTAAAGCACAATTCAAGTGTTTCATTTGTAAATACAAGTGTATTGCGCAGCGGCCCTGATTATGATGCAAACGTAAGCGCTGCATTGTTTGAGCTGAATGATAAAAAGAACACTTATAATGTTGGTGGTAAACTTGCCATGAGTAATCTTTTTAATTATTTTCCTGATGGAAAAACACAATCAGGTTTTGATCATGAATTGCATTTTCAAAAAACAAGCGGCAACTTTAATTTCCTGCTTTCGCAGGAAAGATCAGATGATAAATATAACAGCAATGACATGGGATATTTCACCAACAATAATTTCATCAATCATTATTTGTGGATGGGTTATCACTGGATCAAACCCAAAGATTGGTACAACCGCATTAACCTTAACTTCAATAACAACCTAAGTTTTCTTGCAAAGAAAATTGAGCCTGTAAATGAAACGTATCAATCTGCAAGCTTTAATGTAAATGCCAATGCGCAAAGCAAAAAATTATGGTATATAGGTGTATTTACGGGATACAGTTTTCCTAAAAATGATTTTTATGAACCGCGTACAACCGGATGGTATTTTAAAAGAAGTGCAACAATAGATTGGTCGACATGGTTTGAAAGCAACGACAGTAAAAAATATACTTACCAGGTACAAATATTTGCCAGCAATGGTTCAGATGTTTACAAAACATTCAACATGCAACTTTCGCTTGGCCAATCTATGCGCTTCAACAATAAATTATCTGTTTCATTGAATGTAAATTATACTCCTATCTGGAATGACGTAGGCTATACTTATATTGATGGCAGTGCAGATATAAACTTTGCCAAACGCGATGTAAATACTATTGAAAATATATTAAGTGTAAAATATAATTTCAGTAATAAAATGGGTATAACATTCAGGGCAAGGCATTATGTAAGCACAGTTGACAACAAAGAATTTTATTTATTGCAGCATGATGGCAGTTTGCTTGCTAACGAAAACTTTCATCCTTCAGTAAATGAAGATGTAAACTATTTTAATATTGATATGGTGTATACCTGGGAATTTGCGCCCGGGAGTTTTATAAACATTGCCTGGAAAAATGCAACCCAGTATTCTACAAATGCACTTGTTACAAAATATTTCGAAAATTTACACAACACTTTAAATCAAAGTAACAACAACAATTTGTCCGTGAAGATTATTTATTTTATCGATTACTACAAGATCACAAGCGATAGAAGAAACAGTAGTAAAAACAATCAATAATCAATACCTAAATCTTTTTGTATTTGTTCTAATGATCTGCCTTTTGTTTCGGGCACTTTGGTTATTACCCAAATAAGTTGCAACACCATCATAAAAGAAAAGAAAGCAAAGATGGGCCATGGATTATCTTTTAAAATACCGCTGTTCTCATCAATAAATACGGGTGATATTAAAGTGATAAACGCAGCGCAAACCCAATGCGTTCCTGCACCAAATGATTGTCCCGCAGCGCGAATTTTGTTTGGAAAAATTTCTGAAATAAATACCCAGATTACAGCACCCTGGCCTATTGCATGTGAAGCAATAAACATTGCTAAAAAGGTAACTAATAAATTAGCGCTTGCGTGGATGTAAAAACACCAGGCGACTGCACCTAAGCTGATTATATAACCAACAGACCCGATCAGTAATAATATTTTTCTACCTAAACGGTCAATGAGATATAACCCAACAAATGTGAAGACGAGGTTAGTGCCACCAATAATGATTGAACTAAGCAAAGAGTCATTTGAAGCTAAGCCCGCTCTTTCTAAGATCCTGGGAGCATAATAAAGAATAAAATTGATGCCCGAGAACTGGTTAAAGAAAGCAATAAAAAATGCCAGTGCTAAGATCGTCTTGTGCTTTTTGCTAAAGAATTCTATTTCTTTTCCACCAATATTCTCGTGTTGTATTCCGTTTTTAATAGCAGCTATTTCTTCATTAGCATTGGTAACACCTAATTTGGATAACACATTGCGGGCATCATTGTCTCTGTCTTTTGTTATAAGCCAGCGCGGGCTTTCAGGTATGCCTAACACAAGTATTGAATAAATAAAAGAAGGAATAGCCATTACGCCCAACATCCATCGCCAATCATTGGGGCCGCCAATTCCTTTTAAAAGATAGTTTGATATGTATGCGAGTAATATCGCGAATACAATATTAAACTGGTACATAGCCACCAGTCTTCCTCTTGAAGAAGCGGTTGAAATTTCTGATATATATGTTGGTGCTGCAACTGAAGAAACACCAATGCCCAATCCACCAATGAAACGAAAGAAAGAAAAGACATAAGGATTAGGTGCCAGTGCAGAACCAATTGCAGAAACAGTAAAAAGTATTCCTATCCATATCAATACTTTTTTTCTGCCATATTTTTGAGTAGGTACGCCTCCAAACAAAGCTCCAACAACTGTTCCCCATAAAGCCATTGACATAATAAAAAATCCATGAAACCACGGTGATGTATGCCACAATGCCTGTATAGGTTTATCAGCGCCGGATATTACTACAGTATCAAATCCAAATATAAATCCGGCCAATGCTGCTGTAAGAGATATACCGAACAAGCCTTTACCTGTTGATGAAATACCGGTTGAAGCAATGTTAGTTTGCATATGTATATATTGAATTTAAGAGGCTAACAATATTATTTTGATTGTAATGCAAAGTGCCTCACCAAAGTACAATGTTATTTGCAGCTTAAATTATTTTTAATATTGAATTTTGAAATGATGGCAACAAAAATCCCGGTATATGAATCCCGGGAAAATCTAAAATGAGAAAATATATATATTGAATCAACCCCTTGGCGGGGTTAATTTATAAGAGATAAAACAGAAAGATGCCTGGTTATTATCTTACTCCATGATCTTCCCCGCTTTTGTATGGGCTTAGGACGTATAAAGCACGTACAGGACAAGGCTTGTTAACACCTGAAGACACTTACAAGTACAACAGGCTCATTTCTTCGATATAACTTCGATCCATTGAATCGAAGAAATACCGTCTTTATTTCGATTATTTTTCGTCAAAATAAGCTACCGGATAAACATGAGCCAGGCAATTAGTGAATAAAATGATCAATACAGGTTGCAGGTATATATCTATCGTTTCTTATAGTCCGATAGTAAAAAATGCCTTTCGATTTTACCTTGATATGGCTCCTATGTGACTATATCAAAAAAACTCCGCCAACGGGTTGAGTCAGTGATTAGTTATAACACCTGAATGAAAGTGAATTGTGCGGATCAACAGACTTAGCCTTTTCTATCGCCAATGGAAACTCGCCGTATTCAAGTTGTAAAAATGAAAATCCCGGGTGCATTTGCCATAAGTAAAGCTTTTTATTGCCTGTATCTTTAAACAATTCGGGCAACAGGTCATATATCAAGCCATTGGCGCAAATTTCTTCCATTTGTTCCTGTAGCGTACTATTTCCGGCATCGCTTTTTAATTCTGTCTTGCACCATTGCCGCTGTGCAAAAAAATTATTGGTAACCAGCAGAATCTCTGTTTGTGTAGAACTCGTTTTCATCTGAATGCTTTTTAATTGTTTTTTATCATGCTGTTGTTTATTAGACGATAATTGATGATAAAGGATACGCCGTTTTCAAAAAAAAATCCGTTAAAAAAACCAACGTTTGATGTGCTAAACTTACTTATGTTTGAAAACTAAATTTATTAGCTTTGTATCTTAATTTTTAAATAAGTAATAATGAAAAATGATAAAGAAAAAGACTTGAGTTCAGATAAACTTAAAGCCCTTAAACTAACAATTGAGAAAATTGATAAAGACTTCGGCAAAGGCAGTGTGATGATGATGAATGAACGCAGTGAACAGGCAATGGACGTTATTTCAACAGGCTCTATAGGTTTGGATATTGCGCTCGGTGTTGGTGGCTTACCACGTGGCAGAGTAACTGAAATTTATGGCCCAGAGTCTTCCGGTAAAACAACCATTGCAACACATGTAATTGCAGAAGCGCAAAAGAAAGGCGGTATCTGCGCTATAATTGATGCAGAGCATGCGTTTGACAGCGCTTATGCGCAAAAGCTGGGTGTTGACATTGATAATCTTTTAATATCTCAGCCTGATTATGGCGAGCAGGGGCTTGAAATTGCAGACCGTTTAATTCTTTCCGGTGCATTGGATGTGGTGGTGATTGATTCTGTTGCTGCACTTGTACCCAAAAGTGAACTGGAAGGCGAAATGGGAGACAGCAAAATGGGTTTGCAGGCAAGATTGATGAGCCAGGCTTTGCGTAAGCTTACGGCAACTATCAGCAAAACAAATACTATTTGTATTTTCATTAACCAGTTGCGCGAAAAAATCGGCGTTATGTTTGGCAATCCCGAAACAACAACCGGTGGTAATGCTTTAAAATTTTATTCTTCAGTCAGGCTGGATATTCGCAGGATATCGCAAATTAAAGATGGCGATGAAGCAGTTGGAAACCGTGTAAAAGTAAAAGTGGTAAAGAACAAGGTGGCTCCTCCGTTCCGTAGTGCAGAGTTTGATATAATTTTTGGGGAAGGGATAAGCAAGATCGGTGAGATCATAGATATGGGCGTTGAAATGAGCATTATTCAAAAAAAAGCGGAAGCTGGTTTAGTTATGATGGAAATAAACTGGGCCAGGGCCGCGATACAGTAAAAGCTTTGCTGAGTGATAATGAAGAATTAGCAAATGAGATCGAAGGAAAAATAAGGACGAAGCTTACAGAAATGCAAACAGCAGATGCTTAAGATAATTGCATTAAAAGCAAAAGGCTGTTTCAAAAAAATTGAAACAGCCTTTTTTATTCAAGCTATCAGATAAGTTTATTTAGCACGGAACAGATCATCTACCAGTTGCTGATCAAAATAAGCAACGGGTTCACCTGTTACATTATGATATACGGCGCTAACAAAAATTGTTTGCGCTGCACTTATTACTGCAATAATTATAAACAGCGCCAATACAGCAAGCAGTATTCCAACCAAAGGATGTATCAAAGATCCTAACAAATATAAAAGCCCGCATATAACAACTATAGCAATTAGTTGAATGAATGCAAAGCTAAATCTTGATACAAGGCTTTCTCCCCATTTTTCTTTCATTATTTGTGAAGAACGTTTAACTGCATCAATAGGTCCAAGATTTTCGTAAGCAATCACAGGTATGGCAAAGAATGTTGCAATGCTCCATACAACACCAATTATGCCTGTAATTATTTTTCCAATAATTCCTGACCTTTCCTGTATAAGCTTAAGAATAAAACCTATCGTTCCCGCAAATAATGCCCATGTAAAAATTGAACCGATACGACTTAGGCTGAATTTAAGACCCGCACTCACACTAACCTTTTCACCTTTAAAATAAAGATGTGTGCAATGTATAAGTGCCATGTTGAAAAATACCACTATAAAATAGTTTACAACATAAAATGCCAAAAGCAAAATGTAGCGTAGTGGGGTGTTGGTTATATCTGCATCGGGCAC
>JABDAV010000019.1 GCA_013289015.1 Bacteroidota bacterium
TCAACTGATCTTCTGCTATCAATCTTTTTCTTCTGCGTTCAACAATTATTTTAACAACAGAGCAAAACCGGTAGACCGTAAGCCAATGACTTTCATAGAAAGCATTTACTTATGGAATATTTTTAAGGGAATGATGATAACGCTCAAACATTTTTTTAAAAAGAAAGTAACTATTCAATATCCAGAGCAAACACGTCCTTTCAGCCCGGTATTCCGCGGTGTACAAATATTGAATCGCGATGAAGAAGGAAGAGAACGTTGCACTGCATGCGGCCTATGCGCCCTGGCCTGCCCGGCAGAAGCCATAACAATGGAAGCAGCTGAGCGTTTACCCGGCGAAGAACATCTTTACAGGGAAGAAAAATATGCAGCCAAATATGAGATAAATATGTTGCGATGTATCTTCTGCGGTTTTTGTGAAGAGGCTTGTCCAAAAGATGCTGTTTATCTTTCAGAAACATTTGCACCTTCTGCATATAACAGAAAAAACTTTATTTATAATAAACAAGATTTATTGATTCCGGATCCTAAGACACAACCTGATGAATTTGCACAAGCAAAGGGTTTAAGAAATCAATAAAAGAACAAATAGACTAATGACTGCTACAGAAATATTATTCTGGTTCTTAAGTGCTCTCGCTTTATTCAGCGCTATTATGGTATTGATAAGCAAAAATCCTGTGCATAGTGTGCTTTGGCTTATCGTTGTTTTCTTTTCAATAAGCGGCCATTACATTTTGTTGAACGCACAGTTTCTTGCTATCGTTAATTTAATTGTGTACGCAGGCGCTATAATGGTGTTGTTCTTATTTGTGATAATGCTGATGAACTTAAACAGCAACAACGAGCCGCAAAGGAATTCACTGATAAAACTCGCAGGTGTTGTTGCAGGCTGCTTGCTGCTTACTGTAATGGTTTCTGCAGTGCGTTCAGCAGGTGAAATAAGCAAAAGCCAGGCAGTGATGAATGAAGGTGATATTGGTTTGATCCAAAACCTGGGTAAGATCTTATTTACAGATTACGTAGTGCCGTTTGAAATAAGCAGTGTATTGTTTTTAAGCGCAATGGTGGGAGCAGTGGTGATCGCGAAGAAAGAATAAAAGCCTCCATCCCCTAAAAGAGGAGCAGGCAAAGAAATTAAATTTTTAACCGCCGAAAAATCTCTTCAAAGATTTAGAGGCAAAAAAAGTCCCTGTAGGGATTTAGGGCATGCCGATTCAGTATTATATAATTTTAGCAGCAGCGCTTTTTTGCATTGGCGTTGTGGGTGTGTTGATACGCCGCAATGCGATCATAATTTTTATGTGCATCGAGCTAATGCTTAACTCAGTAAATCTTTTGCTGGTGGCATTTTCAAAGATGCAGTACACGCCTGCCAACGGAAATAAAAGCCTGGCGCTTAATATTGGCAGTGATGCGCAGATCTTTGTATTTTTTATAATGGTTGTTGCAGCAGCAGAAGTTAGTGTGGGTTTGGCAATTATTGTAATGATGTATCGTAATGTGCATTCAACAGATGTAAATTTTTTGAACAGGCTGAAAAATTAGGCCCTATCCCTAAAGGGAATAAAGGCTTAACGATTAATAAATTTTTAAAATTAAAAATACTCCCCTTCAGGGGGATGGGGCTTATGGTTTACTTAGTTCCGCTTTTTCCTTTACTTGGTTTTTTGCTTAACGGCATTTTTAGAAAATCGTTATCAAAAAGTCTCGTTGGAATTATTGGTTGTGGATCAATACTCGCTTCATTTATTGTAAGCGTAATTTTATTTTCAGAAGTAATGTCAGGCGGAGCATTGGCTGTTCAGCCCTTGTTCCAATTTATAAATGTTCATGATTTTAAAATTGATTTTGCTTTCCAGGCAGACCAGCTTTCATCTTTGTTTTTATTGATCATCACCGGTGTTGGATTTTTGATTCACGTGTATTCAACATCGTACATGCATGATGAGGCAGAAGAACATTTTGCAAGGTATTTTTCTTACCTCAACCTGTTTGTGTTTTCCATGTTGTTGCTGGTATTAGGCGCCAACTATGTTATTATGTTCATTGGTTGGGAAGGCGTTGGTTTGTGTTCTTATTTGTTGATCGGTTATTGGTTTAAAAATGACGGTTACAATTATGCGGCAAAGAAAGCTTTTGTAATGAACCGCATTGGTGATCTTGGTTTCCTGCTTGGTATATTCTGGCTGTTATCAAAATTAGGAACAGCAAATTATAGTGATGTATTTGCAAATGTTTCTCACCTTTCTCCAACAGATATAACAGGCATAACTGTTTTATTATTTATCGGTGCGATGGGTAAAAGCGCACAGATTCCTTTATACACCTGGTTGCCCGATGCAATGGCAGGTCCAACACCTGTATCTGCATTGATACACGCGGCAACAATGGTTACTGCAGGTATTTATATGGTGGCACGTAGTAATGCTCTATATTCATTAAGTGCTGTTGCCGAAAACTTAGTTGCTGTTGTTGGTATTGCAACAGCATTGTTCTCCGCAACAATTGCCATCAAACAAAATGATATTAAAAAAGTACTGGCTTATTCAACGGTAAGCCAGTTAGGTTATATGTTTTTGGGATTAGGTGTTGGCGCATACACAGGTTCTGTGTTTCATGTTATGACACATGCTTTCTTTAAAGCATTATTATTCCTTGGTGCAGGTTCAGTTATTCACGCAATACATAACCAGCAAGACATTCGTTATATGGGTGGATTAAAAAAATATTTGCCTGTAACACACCTCACTTTTTTAATTGGATGTATTGCCATTGCTGGTATTCCTCCATTCAGCGGTTTCTTTTCAAAAGATGAAATTCTTGCTGCTGCTTATGCGGCTAATCCAATTTATTGGGTGCTTGGTGTTATCGGCGCAGGAATGACAGCCTTCTATATGTTCCGTTTATATGCAACAACTTTTCTCGGAGAGTTTCGCGGAACGGAAGAACAAAAACATCACCTGCATGAAAGTCCTGCAGCTATTACTATTCCATTGATCATTCTTGCTGTGCTTGCATTTGCAGGCGGCTTTGTAAATGTGCCTGAAGTATTGGGCGGTCACGAAGAGCTGCATCATTTCTTATCGCCTGTTCTAACAACTGAACCTGCACATGAATTAGATCATAATACAGAATTAACGCTGATGGGTGTTTCTGTTATAGTAGCTTTTTTATCGGGCGCTTTCGCTTTGATAAAATATAGTAAAAAGCCTGAACTGGATGAACCTAAAGGCCTGGGTAAAGTGCTGGCGAATAAATGGTATATAGATGAGTTGTACGATGCAATGATCGTTAATCCGGTTATTGCCCTTGGTTCATTCTTTAAAAATGTTATTGAGAAATCGGGCATAGATGGATTTGTAAATGGCATAGGCACATTCATTCAATATTCATCAAGAAGATTAAGATTGGTGCAGAATGGTAAAGTAGGTACTTATATTTTATTCATGGTTTTTTCAATGATAGTGTTGTGGCTGATCTTCTGGAATCAAACAACAATAACTAATTTCTTTCAAAAAATATTTTAATAAGCATGATTGCTTTATTACTCATACTTGTTCCGGTTATTGGTGGTTTAATTACTTTTTCTATAAAGAATGAAAATTCCGTTAAAGGATTTTCAATTCTTGTTGCTGTAATAACATTGATACTTGCATTGACCGGCCTTTTCTCTAATGATCAAAGCCTGTTGCATTTCGATGCATCATGGATACCTGATCTCGGAACCCGTATTACGTTAGGTTTGGATGGAATGAGTAAGATGCTTGCTTTGCTCACTGCAGTTTCATTACCAATAATTATTACTGCTACTTACAAAAACACTTATGCCGATGCAGGTAAGTTCTACGGGTTAATGTTTTTATGCCAGGCAGGAATGTTAGGTGTTTTTCTTTCAATGGATGCATTGCTGTTTTACTTTTTCTGGGAGCTTGCATTAATTCCGGCTTATTTTCTTTGTTCGATATGGGGCGGCGAAAAGCGCATCCAGGTTACGTTTAAATTCTTTATATACACATTTGTAGGTTCGTTACTGATGCTGGTTGCTATTTTATTTATCTATTTTAAAACGCCGGATCATTCATTTGCTTTACAATCTTTTTATCATGCAAACCTTACTGCATCACAGGCGCAGTGGATGTTCTGGTTATTTTTTATTGCGCTTGCCATTAAGATGCCCATATTTCCTTTTCATACATGGCAGCCCGATACATACGAACAGGCGCCTACAGCTGTAACCATGTTATTAAGCGGTGTTATGGTAAAAATGGGCGTGTTCGCGGTAATACGCTGGTTGTTGCCCATATTTCCTGCGGCATCGCAAAGCAATAGTTCTGTCATCATTACCTTATCAGTTATAGGAATGTTGTATGCTTCATTGATTGCAATGAGGCAGGATGATATCAAACGATTGATCGCTTATTCCTCAATGGCACATATGGGCTTAATGTGTGCTGCATTGTTTGCGAATCAGCAGGTCGGCATACAAGGCGTGCTGATACAAATGTTCAATCACGGCATAAACATAATAGGATTGTGGATAGTTGCAGATGCAATAGAAAAACAATTGGGTACAAGAAAGTTCAGCGAGCTGGGCGGCCTTGCTCAGAAAGCGCCAACACTTGCTGTTTTGTTTGTTGTGTTATGTCTTGCAAATGTAGCGTTGCCATTGACCAATGCATTTGTTGGCGAGTTTCTTATGTTCAACGGCCTGTTCCGCTATAACCCTGTAATGGCGGGCATTGCCGGCATCAGCATTATACTGGCGGCAGTGTATACGCTTAACATGATCCAGAAAATATTTTATGGCAATACAGTTGCATTAACAGAAAATGCGCATGACAGCAGTTTTAATGTTAATGTGGCATTGGTAATATTGGTGATAGTTGTAATTGTGCTTGGCGTTTATCCTCAACCAATGATCGACTTAACACAGGGCAACGCAAATTTGTTCATCACCAAAATTCCTTAACAGATAAATTATGAACGCAATTATATTTTCAGCGGGCTGGGGTATGGTAATGATGTTTTGCAGTTTTCTAATCAGCAATAAATCTATGTACAGGCATATTGCTGTAATTGGTTTACTGCTGTTGCTTGCAGTTAATATTCTTGAGTCAGGAGGTACATCTGTTTTTCACGTAGATGCAGGCGATATGCTTGTATACACACGCTTTGGATATGTGTTCAATTCAATTGCCATTGCTTCAACATTGATCTATGTATTGCTCACAGGTAAAGACATTGAAAGGCTTGGCAATTATGTAGCAGAATATTTTGTGTTGATATTTTTTGTGCTTTGCGGTGTTTGCATTCTTTCTGCTTATAACAATCTCCTGATGTTGTTTATAGGAATTGAAATACTTTCTATACCACTATACATTCTTACCGGCAGTGATAAACGCAATCTTAAAAGCAATGAAGCAGCATTAAAATATTTTTTGATGGGCTCTTTTTCAACAGGAATTATGCTGATGGGGATTGCCTTAATGTATGGAGGGACAGGAACTTTTTCGTTAGAGGTAGCGAGAACAGAAGTTGGATTATATAAAGGTGTTTCATTTCTTGAAATCATCGGGCTTTTGTTATTGATGGTTTCCATGTGTTTTAAAGTTTCTGCTGCCCCTTTTCATTTCTGGACACCGGACGTATATGATGGCGCTCCTGCAGTATTTACTTCATTCATGGCAACCATTGTAAAAGCCGCGGGCTTTATTGCATTTCTTAAATTATGTTCTGTGCGCATGACCGCAACTTCAACTGCTATTGACTGGCAGTTGCTTTTTGCTATTATTATAATTGCAACATTATTGTTTGGAAATATTACAGCTATATTTCAACAAAGTGTAAAACGCATGCTGGCTTATTCAAGTATAGCACAGGCGGGCTTTATGCTGTTTGCTCTTTTCAGTCTTAATGAGTATGCAAGCAAAGGGTTGCTTTTATATGCAGCGGCATATTCTCTTGCAACCATCGGTGTATTTGCTGTATTGGTAAAAATGAAAGATGTTACGTTTGAGGGGTTTAACGGTCTTGCCAAAACACAGCCTGTACTTGCCGCTTCTAATACTATCTTTCTTTTATCGCTGGCGGGCATTCCTTTAACGGCAGGTTTTCTTGCGAAGTATTATATGCTTGCTTCTATCATTTCAACAGGTCATTATATATGGCTTGTAGTAGTAGCTGTTTTGTTTGCTGCAGTAAGTGTGTATTATTATTTCCGTGTTATACAATCCATGTATTTTAAAACCGGCGAGCCACAAACTGAAACCATAACTAAAAGCTTTAAGATCGGCCTTGTCGTTCTTGCTGCTATCATTATCATTATTGGTGTTTATCCGCAGGCAATATTCAGCTGGTTATATTTTTAAAAGTTGTTTGAATTTAATTGAAAAGCATTGTGCAGGAAACCACAGCTCAATGCCTGCAATGTAGTTACAGTGTTGCGATCCCGAATAGATTTGCTTTCGGGACAAGCTCCACGAAACTGCTGCTTGTTCAACTGCTGATAACCAAAAAGTGTTTTAATAACAATTAAGAACTGACTGTAGAAGAAAAATGCCTTTCAAATAAATTTCAATTCCGTTTAAAACATAGGTTTTACCTTCATTGCAAATTCATCTTTATTATTTTTAAATGACACTTAAAGATTCTTTTAATCTTGCCTTTCGTACTGTAAGAAGCAATAAGTTGCGTACAGGAATTACGGTGGCGATCATTGCTTTTGGTATCATGGCGCTTATTGGAATTATCACTGCTATTCAATCCATGAATGAAGGCCTGAGGAATAGTTTTTCCACCATGGGTGCGAATGGATTTACCATTTCTTATAAAGAACGCTTTCGTTTTGACAATGGCGATAATAGTCAGAAAGTAGATAAAACGAAGAAGGCAAAAAAATCAAACCTTGATAAATATATTCAGCTGTATGAAGCCGAAGGGTTTAAACAGAAATATAATTTTCCTGCGCTTGTAAGCATCTCGTTGAGCGGGTTTGGCAATTATGAAATTCATTACAAAGATGAAAAAACAAACCCTAATGTGCGCATGAATGGCGGCGATGAAAATTATCTTGCTGTTAACGGTTATTCCATTGAGGAGGGAAGAAATCTTACACCTGCCGACGTACAAAGCGGGCGCGATGTATGCCTGATAGGAAGTGATGTGGCAACAAAGCTTTTTGGCCAGTACAAAGACAAAGCGGTTGATAAATTCATCAACATAGGCGGCTCGCCTTACCTTGTGATCGCGGTATTGAAATCAAAAGGTTCAAGCGCAATGTTGCGTGCAGACAATGTTGTAATAACATCTTATAACAATGTACGCAGAACAGGCTTTGGCGGAAATTCTTTTGTTATTGGTGTATTGGCGAACGATATTACACAGGTAGACGGTGCAGTAAATGAAGCCACTTCTGTTTTCAGAAATGTACGCAAACTATTGCCTACTGATGATGATAATTTTGTAATAGAAAAAAGTGACAAACTTGCCGCAACGTTTATTGAATTATTGAGCAGTATACAAATGGCTGCGGGTGCTATTGGTTTAATCACATTGATTGGTGCAGCGATTGGCTTAATGAATATAATGCTTGTTTCCGTTAACGAACGTACGCGCGAAGTTGGTTTAATAAAAGCTATTGGCGGAAAGCGCAGGAACATCCGGCAGCAGTTTTTATTTGAGTCTGTTATCATCAGCCTGCTCGGTGCTTTGTTTGGAATTGTATTGGGAGTGATCATCGGAAATATATTCGCTTTACTGCTTAATGCAGGTTTTACAGTACCATGGGCCTGGGTAATGGCGGGCATAGTGATCTGCTCCGGTGTAGGATTACTTGCCGGAATATGGCCTGCAGTAAAAGCATCAAAACTGAATCCCATAACTGCTTTGCGATATGAATAATACTTATTCTCAAGACGTTTAACACATATCTTTCATCTTAACGCTTTATAAACACCTTCGATTGGTGCTTAAAAAGCAAACCACTATTTTTGCACGGTTTGTTCCTGGCGTTTGCTTATTTAACCATTTTTTGAAAACTATATAATAATGGCAGATATTTTTGAAAGGCTTCTAAAGCACTATGGACCTATTGGTGAACACCGTGACAGGTCACATGGTTATTACACATTCCCTAAGCTTGAGGGTGAAATTGGTAATCACATGCAGTTTCGCGGTAAAAAAGTAATTGTTTGGAGTTTGAATAATTACCTGGGATTAGCGAATCACCCCGAGATTCGTAAAGCAGATGCTGATGCAACAGCAGAATTTGGTCTCGCATATCCAATGGGTGCGCGCATGATGAGCGGCAACAGCAATTATCATGAGCAATTGGAAAAAGAACTGGCAGCGTTTGAATATAAAGAAGATGCAATTCTTTTAAACTATGGTTACCAGGGAATAATGAGCGCCATTGATACTTTATGCGGAAGACATGATGTTATAGTATACGATGCTGAATCGCATGCATGTATCATTGATGGGTTGCGCCTGCATACCGGTCACAGGTATGTGTATCGTCATAATGATATGGAGGATTGCGAAAAGCAATTGCAAAGAGCTGCAGTTTTGATAGAGAAACAAAAACAAGGTGGCATCCTGGTAATAACTGAAGGTGTATTCGGAATGGCAGGAGACCAGGGCAAGCTTAAAGAAATTTGCGCATTAAAAGATAAATATCAATTCAGGTTATTGGTTGATGATGCGCATGGCTTTGGCACATTAGGCAAAACAGGCGCCGGTGCAGGAGAGGAGCAGGGCTGCCAGGATGAGATCGATCTTTATTTTTCAACGTTTGCAAAATCAATGGCATCAATTGGTGCGTTCATTGCAGGACCAAAAGAAATAATTGATTTCATAAGATATAATATCCGCTCGCAAATATTCGCCAAAAGCTTACCAATGCCGTATGTAGTAGGTAATTTAAAAAGACTACACATGCTGCGTTCAATGCCTGAACTTAAAGCAAAACTTTGGCAGAATGCAACAGCTTTGCAGGAAGGACTAAAAAAGAATGGATTTGATATTGGTAAAACAGATTCTGTTGTTACACCGGTTTATATGAAAGGTGGCGTACCGGAAGCAACAGCAATGGTTGCAGACCTTCGCGAAAACTATAAAATTTTCTGTTCAATTGTTGTTTACCCGGTTATACCAAAAGGGCATATTATTTACAGGTTGATACCCACAGCAGCACATACACTGGAAGATATTGATGCTACTTTGAAAGCCTTTAGCGAAACAAAAGCCAAATTAGATGTTGGTGCATATAAGGTTGAAGAAATAGTTGATATGGCAGAAGAACGTTAGAAACTGCGATCAAACAAACAAAATAATTTAAGCTTTGAATATTGTTTCACCACATAGCTTGCTGCTATGTGGTGATTTTTTATTAATAATAGATTGATCAGGAAAATACTTCTTTTACTTTATCAAAAAAGCTTTTTTCACTTTTGCCCGGTTGAGGTTTAAAATTCGGGCTTTCATTCATTTGATTCAGCATTTCCTTTTCGTCATGCGTAACAATTTGAGGAGTCCATACATTCACGTGTATCAATTGATCTCCTCGGCCATAGCCATTTACTTCGGGAAATCCCTTGCCTTTCAATCTGAATATTTTGCCGCTTTGTGTCCCTGGCGGAATCTTTATTTTAGCTCTGCCATCAATAGTAGGAACTTCAACCTGTGTTCCAAAAACAGCATCAGGAAAAGATATATGCAGCTCAAACGCAACATTCAATCCATCGCGTTGTAATTCTTTATGCGCTTCTTCTTCAATTAAAACGATAAGATCACCAGCCATACCGCCGCGTTCACCTGCATTTCCTTTTCCACCTAAACTTAGCTGCATGCCTTCCTGTACGCCGGCCGGTATATTTATGTTTACTGTTTCTTCACCATAAACACGTCCTTCACCTTTACATACATTGCACTTGCTTGTTACTATAGAGCCTTCTCCGTTACAGGTTGGACAGGTTGATACTGTTTGCATCTGGCCAAGAAAAGTATTGGTAACTTTTCTTACCTGGCCGCTTCCGCCGCAGGTAGAGCAGGTCTGTATACTTCCCTTGTCTTTTGCACCACTTCCGCTGCAGGTAGCACAAGAAACATATTTTTTTACTTTGATATTCTTGGTCGCACCCTTGGACATTTCCTCGTAATTCATCTTAAGCTTTATACGAAGATTGCTTCCGCGTGTACCATGTGATCTTGAAGTGCCGCCTCTTCTTCCCCCTCCGCCAAAGAAACTTCCGAAAATATCATCTCCGAAAATGTCTCCAAACTGGCTGAAGATATCTTCCATATTTACATTGGTGCTGCCACTGAAACCCCCACTTCCCGGTGCAAAAGCTGCATGTCCATAACGATCATACTTCGCTTTTTTATCAGGATCACTCAGCACTTCATATGCTTCTGCTGCCTCTTTAAAATTTTCTTCCGCTTCTTTATTACCGGGGTTGCGATCGGGATGGTATTGCATGGCAACTTTGCGGTAAGCTTTTTTTATTTCTTCTCCGGAAGCAGTTTTTGTAACACCTAATATTTCGTAATAATCTCTTTTTGTCATAACCTATTTTCCCACTACTGCTTTAGCAAAGCGAATAATCTTGTTGTTTAAATAATAACCTTTTTGAATTTCATCAATCACTTTTCCTTTCTTGCTTTTATCCTGAACAGGCACTTCGGTTATAGCTTCATGCTTTTCAACATCGAAATCTGTATTAATGCTATCCATTGGTTTAAGGCCTTTGCTTTCCAGCGTTTTTTTGAATTTATTGAAGACCAGCAAAGCACCTTCAGCAAACTGTTGCACATCGCCTGATTTTTCAAGCTGCTTTTCTGCACGTTCAGAATCATCCAATATATCCAATAAGGATACAATAATTTCTTTACCGGCAGTCTGGCGCAATTCTATGCTTTCTTTTGCTGTACGTCTGCGATAATTGTCAAACTCCGCAAAAAGGCGAATATATTTATCTTTTTGCTCCTGCAATTCATTAGTAAGTTTGTCAACTTCAGTTTCTTCTTCCAGAACATTGTTCAAATGCGTTGTTCCTGCTGCATTTTCGTCAGCATTTATACCAAAATCTGTATTTTTTGTTGAAGTTTCGTCTTGAAAATTTTTTTCTTCCATAATTAGTTTGTACTCAGGTAAAGGTCAAATTTACTGCCAGCGACAAATAGAGCGAAAAATTGTCAGCATAAAAAAGAAAAAAAGTTCATTTTGACGAATATCTTCGTGACACACCAAACTATAAAAAATGAAAAAGATTTACTCTGTACTGCTTCTTGTTTTTTTATTTCTAAAACTTAACGCACAAACCGGTTTAAAAGATGTTATTCCGGTGTCGGTAAAAGGTACATCAGGCCATAACGCTCCTAACAGAAGCTGCGATACCCTGGATATTTTTAATGCCAACAACTGGGAGGCATTTTATTATCAATATGGTGGCGGAGGCTCTGCATTAGGTGTATGTAATCTTAAAACACCTGACAGGACCAGTATCTTAGAAACAGCTAATTTTTATGATGTTTCTGCTGCTGGTTATAATTATGTAACTGGTGGGCTTGTTTATTTTGTTTTCGCAAACTCATCAAATGCATCTCATCTTGCATGGAATGTAGTTTTTAAATTATACGATGATGCAGGAACAGGAGGTTTGCCCGGAAATATTATTGATTCTGCTACCTTAACGCTTGGCCAGATTCATGCAGATGTTCTGGCTGGCAAACTCACTGAATTTAAATTTGCAGCCCCTGTTGCATTGCCTGCCTCCAAAAAGTTTTATATCTCTATCGACACACACAATTTTGCATGGCGGCCACTTTCAAAAGATACAATTGCAATTGTTGCTACAGCGGACGATGTAACTCCGAACATGGCTTATCAATACATGAAAAGCAAAACTTTTGCACCCAAATGGGTGGCTGTTGATTCATTTTTCAGCAGTAAAAAATCGTCGCTTGATGTAACACTGTTTGCTTTTCCATACGTAACTGCAACACCTGATGCCTGCTCCATTTTGCCTGTAAGCATTTTTAATTTTGGCGGAACTATAAAAAATTATCAGGCTTATTTAAACTGGAGCACAGCAATGGAAAACAATGACAAAGGCTTTTATATTGAAAGAAGTAAAGATGCAAGAAACTTTACAAGCATTGGTTTTGTTGCAGGTGCCGGTAATTCCAGCCAGATAAAACATTATTTTTTCACAGATGCTAATCTGAAAGATATAAATGTGAACACAACCTATTATCGTTTAAAGCAGGTAGATCTTGATGGAAAGGCCACTTATTCTGAAATATTGCCATTAAGCCTTGAAACCATTGCCTCCAAATTGAAGTTATATCCTAACCCGGTTAAGGATGGCGCAACTATTGAAATGGGCTTAAATGCTGCTTCAAAAGTGCAGTTACAAATTGTTGCCCACGACGGAAAAATAGTTCAGGCAATAGATAAAGGAATTTTGAGTGCAGGTCTTCAGCAGATCTATATCAATACCAATGGCCTTGCGAAAGGTTCTTATATTGTTCATATAAAAGTTGGAGATAAAAAGTATTCGCAAACAATGGTGAAACAATAACCTTTATTTTAACAATATGAAAGGCTGTAAAACCTGCAGCCTTTCATATTTAACGTAAGTCCGGGTTAAATATAGAGTAATCCTGAAAGGATTTAATTTGAATAACCCCGGTAAGAATTGGGGGTAAAGAACGGATAAACAAAATCGGAACCCTGCAGGGGTTCAATTGATTGATCAGGGTTTCATCCTCTGATTGCTCGAAGGCTATTCATAGTAAAACCTCCGGGCCTAAACTAAATTCACGTTATTTATATTAATTTGTATGTTAATGATCCAATACTTCGGTTTGCGGATGAAACTCCTTCCACGAATGCCAGAATTCCTGGTAAGCCTGTACAGGTTTTAATTGTATTCCTTTCATCGCGCCATCAACACAAACACCATTTATATTCCAGGTTGAATTGGTTTTGTTATCGTGCAATATTTCATTTGTACTGTCATAACTAAAGTGCAGTATTCCGTTTAAAGTGTTTCTGTTTAATACATAGAATGTTCTTTCATCTTTTTTCATTATTAGCAACAAAGGAACTCTTGCAACTGAATCTTCCATCATCTTTTTCTCTGCAAGCGTATTCCAGTCGTACGCTTTAAAATGATTATTTACATTCACACCAATTACCCATGATTTTAATTTCCATGAAGCGCTGTCACGTTTTTCCAAGCTGCTTTTCAAAGTGTCTTCATCATAACCCTTCAGATCTGCATATTCTTTTTTAAAGTTTGAGTCAGGTTGCAGCACGTAACTGTCAGGATGCAATGCCAGCCAGTCTCCGAGCGCCATTTGCTGTGATGGGATTTCCGGTAATGATGTTCCTTTTAACGGTCCCGCAATGGCGGTTCCGCTTTCTTGCCGCCACCAGCTTTTAGTTGCTGCATCTTCAAACATTGCATTAAAATGATCCATTCCAACTAACCTGAAGTCTTGCAATTTCACACCTATATACGGACTGTACGCTCTGCCGGTTCTGCAAACAGTGCAGTAAGTTATCATTACAGGTTCACCACCAATCGTATCTCTCACCTGGTGATGATAGCCGATGATCTCAATAGGATAAGCTTTCGATTCATTGTTTATAGTAACACCAATTATGAGATGATTTCTGTTTGTTGTATCTGATGAGGCGCTTAACAACAATTTATTTTTTGGCTGATAAAACATTTTATCTGCCAAGAATTTAAAGTTGAATTGATAAGATATAAAGCCATAAAAGATCAGTACTAAAACAACAACGCTCTTCTTCCATGTTTTGCTATTCTTTAAAATGCTTATCAATGGTAAAATAACTATTGCGAAGCCAACGAGACGAAACCACCAGATATTCCTGTCAATGAAATATGCAATATCAATTGTATTTGCCTGCTGGCTGCCGGGAAACGGCATGATAAAATACACGCGCAATATTTCTATTGCAATTAACCAGATAAATCCGATGGTAAATAACCAACCTTTCATGTGTAATTAAAATTAATAAATGTAAATTTTTAAAAGTTGAAAGCCATGACCAGAACTCTTATTTATCATACTTTTTCACTCACATATCATTCACGATTTTATTATAACTCGTAACTACTCCTTTGATCAGAGATGAACTGAAGCCCTGGTGTTCCATTTCGTTCAAACCCGCAATGGTACAGCCTTTCGGCGTTGTTACCTTATCAATTTCCTGTTCAGGATGTGTATGTTTTGTAAGTAATAACTGAGCGGCGCCCTTTACAGTTTGTGCAGCAATCAATGAAGCTGTAGCCGCATCAAAACCAATTTCAATACCACCTTGTATGTTGGCGCGAATGTAACGCATGGCATAAGCTGTTCCGCAGGCGCCAAGCACAGTAGCGGCATCCATTAATTTTTCTTCAATAAAAACAACTTTGCCCAACTGGCTAAAGAGATCAGCTACAAAGCGCGACTGCTCGTCGTTCGCGCCATGACTGCAAATGCAGGTTATGCTTTCGCGAATAGCAATTGCAGTATTGGGCATCGCACGAAATAAAGTAAAATCAGGGCCGATAATTTCCTGTATATCTTTTATCCATACACCTGTCATTACACTTATGATCTGGTGTTGCAATGGGTTAAGCTGATCCTTTAACTGCTGCAAAATATCTTTTACCTGGAAAGGCTTTACCGCAAGAATTATCCATTTGGCATATTGAATTGCTTCAGCATTATCAGTGCTTACCATTACGCCGCGCTCTTCTAATGAGCGAAGCGTTGAAATATTTCTTTTGGTAAGAATGATATGCTGGGGCTTTGCAAACCTGCTGCTGATAAGTCCTTCAGCAATAGCAGATCCAAGATTGCCGCCGCCTATTATTGCAATTTTATCTTTCATATAAATTGTATAAGTGCTTATATAATTTTAAAGCAGTAAATCATCAAGCTTTTTCATAAATAAAAGCCGCTTCAGTTTTTTGAAGCGGCTTTTATTTAAACATATTTAAATGCTACCTCAAAAATAAAATTTCTCTGTACTTCGGTAATGTCCAGTTGTTATCGTTAACAAGCGTTTCAAGCTTATCAGCATGATAGCGAATATCATCAAAAAAACGTTGCTTAACATCATTGCAATAAGCAATGGCCTTGGTTCTTGTATCGGTCATATTATTGGCGATCTTTCTGTGTTCTACCATTTCATTTACCTTACTGTATACTTCCTGTATATGACGCGCAATTTGTTTAAGAATTTCTAACTGGCCTACATAAGATGATTCTGGCAAACCAGCATCTTTTAAACCCCTAACGTTTTTAGACAATAAATTCTGATATTCAACCGCTGAAGGAATGATATGGTTGATGGCAATATCACCCATTACTCTCGCTTCTATCTGAACTTTCTTTATATATTTTTCAAGCTCTATTTCATGCCGCGCTTCTATTTCTGTGTGTGTGTAAACTTTATTTTTTTCAAAAAGATCTTTTCCTTTTTTAGAAACCAGGGCATCCAAAGCTAAAGGTGTTACAGGTATGTTTGGCAGTCCGCGGCGCTCTGCTTCATGGTGCCATTCTTCACTATAGTTATCACCTTCAAACAATATCTTTTTGCTTTCAGTAATATATTTCTGAATAATGTGCATGATGGCAATTTCTTTTTTATCGCCTTTATCCATTAAAGCATCCACATCCTTTTTAAAGTTTTTTAGCGTTTCTGCAATAATGGTATTTAAAGCTATCATTGCATTGGCACAATTAGCAGAAGAACCAACAGCACGGAACTCAAATTTATTTCCTGTGAATGCGAAAGGTGAGGTGCGGTTACGGTCAGTATTATCTAGCAATAATTCAGGTATGCTGCGATGAAGATCTAACTTTAGAATAGCTTCATCCTGTTCATCAAATTTATCACCCACTCTTGTTTCAATATCGTTTAAAACATTGGTAAGATATTCACCGATGAAAACAGATATTATCGCAGGAGGAGCTTCATTAGCACCGAGCCTGTAGTCGTTTGATGCAGAAGCAATAGCAGCGCGTAAAATATCAGCATAATCGTGAACTGCCTTAATTGTATTTACAAAAAAGGTGAGGAACATGAGATTGGTTTTAGGCGTCTTGCCCGGAGCCAGTAAATTAACCCCGGTATCGGTTGCCATGCTCCAGTTGTTATGTTTGCCGTTGCCATTTATTCCGGCAAAAGGTTTTTCGTGAAGCAATACTTTTAATCCATGCCTTTTTGCAACACGATCCATAACATCCATCATTAAAATGTTATGATCTACCGCAAGATTTACATCTTCAAAAATAGGCGCACACTCAAACTGTGAAGGTGCTACTTCATTGTGTCTTGTGCGTAAAGGAATACCAAGTTTATATGCTTCCTGTTCAAAATCACGCATGAAAGTATAAACGCGTTCAGGGATAGAACCAAAATAATGATCTTCTAATTGCTGGCCTTTTGCAGGTGAAGCCCCGAAAACAGTTCTTCCGGTTAATATCAGATCAGGTCTTGCATTGGCGAGCCCTTCATCTATAACAAAATATTCCTGTTCCCAACCTAATGTTGCTGTAACACGGGAAATGTTTTTATCAAAATAATTACATACATCAACGGCTGCTCTGTTCATTGCTTCCAATGCTTTCAGCAACGGGGCTTTATAATCCAGAGATTCGCCGGTATAGGAAACAAATATGGTTGGAATGCATAAGGTTTTTCCTTCACCGATTTCCATAATAAATGCAGGTGAAGATGGATCCCATGCAGTATAACCGCGTGCTTCAAAAGTAGCTCTTAATCCGCCGCTGGGAAAAGATGAAGCATCCGGTTCCTGTTGAATTAAAGCAGCACTGTCGAATTCTTCTAATGGTGTGCCATCACTTTTTATAGTGAAGAAAGAATCGTGCTTTTCTGCAGTAGAACCCGTTAAAGGCTGAAACCAATGCGTGAAGTGAGTTACACCTTTGCTTTCAGCCCAGGAACGCATTCCCGAAGCAATCTGGCTTGCAACTGTACGGTCTATCTTTTTTGATTCTTTAATACTTGCTGTTAAGCTTTTATAAGCTTCTGCACTTAAAAATTCACGGGCTGTTTTTAACGTAAAAACATTTTCGCCAAATATTGCTGTTATTTTAGGCGATGCAGACTTTGAAGTAAGCATTGAAGATGCATTCAAATTATTGATAGCCTGAAATCTTAGAGACATTGTATGAGATTGTTTATGGTATGTACAAAGCAAATGAAAATTTTTAAATATACAAGTCAAATTTATCAGCATCTATTATAATTGACCGAAGCAATATAAAAAGAGGCTGTTTTAAAAGCAAGGCAGCCTTTTTTTATTATTGAATTTACAAACAGGCGGGGTTTAAGCACAAAGCCGCTGTATAACTAAGGAGTATAGATTTTGCATTCAGGGAGGGTTATTTCAACCGCTTTATGCTGCGTGGCAGCAAGAAAGTAACATTGAGTTTGGTTTACTGGCATTGGCGCAGAACCTGAGGGGAAAAGCTGCATAAAAAACAGAAAACAGAAAAAAGCATTTACGCCGAATAGAAAACCCTATTAAACATTATAGTACGAAAGAAAATATGAAAAAATCGGGCAAAGCAAATAGCCCATACCATAACCTATAAGGTTGATATAAAAAAGGGCGCCCCTTTTAAGACAGCCTCTTTTTGTTTTAAAAGAGCTATCGTTATAGCTCTAAAATACATTTATACCTTTTTATGGAATCTAATACTCTAAAATTCAGGATGTACAAATCTATTGCAGTAATTGTTTTTACAATACTGTTAATTAAATCGGATGACTTTACCTCTTTCACTTATAAAAGCCTTATGTTTATTGCGCTGTATTAATAGTTGTTATTTATCTGGCACTTAAGATCGTTAAATACTTTAAGCTTACATATAAGTAGGCGTTAAAAACTTTTGCTTATATCAATTAGTGTTGTTTAAGTATTTTCTTCCTCAGTACTGTTTTGCCACTATCATCCACCAGTCGTAAAAAATAAACACCTGCAGCAACATTATTCATTGCTATAAGATAAGTCTGCACAGTTTGCGGAGTTGATATTTTACCGGTTGATAAAAGTTTACCCACCGCGTCAAACAAAGCATACTCATAAGATGTTCCTGAAGGATTAATGATCTGGATAGCAAGATCTGTATGTACAACAGGATTTGGATATATATTAACCGTTGTGCCGGCAGGCTGGCTGCTGCTGTCACTATTAAAAACAGCAGTGAATGATGCTTTCGTGTTGCGCACACCATCAAAGTATAAAAGGTATTTATGATGTTGCTGAAGATTGCTAAGCTTAATACTTCCATCACCGTTAAAGGTGGAACAGGTAACAGGGGAAGGAAAAGATTGTCCGACAGGGCAGCTTTGCACATCATATAAAGCCAATCTTAATGATTGCCCGCTGCATGAATTTAATTCAGCAGGAACGGTTGTATAATCTTTAATGTCAATGGTAAGATCAGTTTGGATGCCGGTCAAAAACGCATAGTAGGCATTATTGGTAACTGATGTCCCGCTGCCATCACAGGTAACCTGTTCAAAAGAAGGATCGCCAAATTTATTGCTTGTTGCATGCACAAGATCAAAGGTTATAATTGTATTATCCTGTATTTCTGTTGCAGGAAAGGCAGAAGGGCATTCATCACTTGCGGCAGGTGTTGATGAAAGTAAAGTCATTTCACTTGCAGATAGTCCGCAACTGCCATAAGTGTTTTGCTGTTGTTTTGTTGTATATAAAGCACCCTGGTATGACGCAGCGTCCGGCGATCTTCTGTCAATATAATCCAGCACTGAATAATGCATCAGTTTTTCCGGGTTAACTGTAGTATAACTATTACTGTTATTTTCATAATCATCATTAATATGAGTGAGATTAAGCGCATGACCTATTTCATGTAAAAAGATCGTTTCAAGATCATAAGTGCCCTGGACAGGAAAGCATGGGCCATCTTCAAAAGCGATAATGCTGCCTGTGGAAACACCATCATTCCGAACCAGTACATCAAACCCGGTTTTTTGTGCGGTTAACAGCGTTGATCCCTGCGTACATACAGAATACCAGCTATATGTTTTTTCCAGAACGCCATCGGCCATTTTGGGCACACCTGTATTGTTGTTATCAAAAGTTACAATATTCACGTTATCATCTGCGATCTTTTGCACCGATGTGGCAGGCCCTACAATAATATTAGCGCCTATTATTTCTTTCCATGTAGCCAAAGCTCTTTCAAAGGTTGGCTTTGCGGTTGAAGCGTTGAAATCTTTTCCTTTTCCTGCTGTATTGGTGCAGTATTGCACTGTATAGCCACCGCTGCCATTGGCGTTCATCAGCCTGGGTTCCTTTTCAAATGTTTTGTTTTGAAAATTAAATTCCGCATCAGCTACTGCAAAAAAAACCTGCAGGTCTGTTGCAGCAGTAACTGTAGTATTATCGTTTAATATCACGGCGAATTTGCCGGTGGCTGCACGGTCGGGCACGTTCAATGTTATTTTATTATCTGTCCATGAAATGATGTAAGGAGAATTGTAACTTATTTTAAAATCAGGATCCTGGTTATCGTTGTCGGCATCTTTAAAAGCTACGCCCGCAGAATCTGATGGGCTGCTGCCAAAACCTGAACCGTTTATGGTAAGGATATTATTTGCCGGGTCATTGAGTGCACCTGCATGAACAGTAGCAGGAGAGAAGGAAACAATAGCACTGCCGCTCGTGCCGTTACTTACCGTTCCTGCATTTATTTTAAAACTGCTGTCAACAATTTGTTCACTTACACCTGAATATTGTTTTAATGCACCATAAAGATCACGTTCAATGTTCTGGTATTTTGCAAAGGGAGCCGAAGCAATTTTTGCCAGCCTGTCGTATCGCAAAAATCCCTGGTCGCTGCTGTAAACATCGTATAAAATATTGCGTGTAAAAGGTGAGCGCAGGTTCAGTTCATTTTCATTCAGAAAAAACATACCTGCCTGGCCGGCGTGCAATTGCAGCACATCACTTACCCGGAGGCATTCAGTGCCTACTGTACCACCTTCTGTAATGATCTCAATTTCTTTGGAAATGATCTTTCCTTTAAATAGTTTACAGACATGCAGTTTATTTGATGTATAAATAATCGTGTGCGCATCATTCCAGAAAGAATGTTGTTCAATAATTTTTCCTTCAACAACAAGAGCGGCTTTATTTATTTTGTGTGTAAGATCAATTTTATACAGTTGTGCCTGCAAATCTTTCTTACCAGCCAGCATCAATATCAAACAGCAGGTAAAGTTTCTGATCAATTTCATTCAACAATATTAAGTAGGTGATAATAAAAATACGATTGAAACAATTATTTGTTTTGCAGGTAGGGAAAAGTTTTATTAAATATGACTAAACAGTAACAAAATAAAAAAGGCTGCCTTTAAAGAACAGCCTTTGTATTAAAATATTGAGTGATCACCATTTGTCAACTTCTTCGTTATTGTTTGAACCTGAAATCTCATCAATCTCTATTTCAATTGCTATTTCATTAGGAATTTCTTCTGTAGCGGCTACTGCAGATTCGTTATATTCGTGATTATAGGCATCAAAATCAAAATCGGGCATTAAGTCTGTTTTTACATAGTCAACCGCTTCGCTCAATGCTTTCACAAATTTGTTGAAATCCTCTTTGTACAAAAAAAGTTTGTGCCTGTCATACCCGTTGTCATTAAAACGCTTACGGCTTTCAGTGATAGTAAGATAATAGTCATTTCCCCTCGTTGCCCGCACATCAAAAAAATATGTTCTTCTCTTTCCGGCTTTAATGCGTTTACTATAAACGCTTTCCATTTTTTTGTCGTTATTTTCGTACGCCACGTTTGTTTGGTTTGATGAGATAATGTTGCTTGTGGCAGCAAATATAATATTGTTTTGCAATTACCAAAATTTTGATAAATTATTATTCATCAAACTGCAGTAGTTTCTTCAGCGAGCTGAAGATTATACAGTTCAGCATACAAACCATTGCGGTTGATGAGCTCCGCATGTGTTCCGGATTCTGCGATTTCGCCATTTAAAAGAATGATGATCTTATCAAACTTCAGCGATAAAAAAATGCGGTGTGTTATAATGATGGTTGTTTTGTTTTCGAGAAAAGTGTTCAGGTTGTCTACGATTGCATGTTCTGTTTTTGCATCAACCGCGCTGAGGCAATCATCAAACAACATAACCGGGCTTTCTTTAAGCAAAGCCCTCGCAATAGATACACGCTGCTTCTGCCCTCCGCTCAGTGTAACACCTCTTTCACCCACCATGGTTTCATAACCCTTGTCAAGCACTGTTATCTCATTATCTATCGCGGCATACGCCGCGTATTTGCGTACATCAACATTTGCATTAGTATCCGGTAACCCGAAACTGATGTTGTTTGAAACCGTATCGCTGAAAAGAAAAACATCCTGCGGAACATAACTTATGTAGTTGCGCAATACACGTAACGATGCATGACGGATATTTTTATCGCCGATAAAAACGGCGCCCTTATCAGGATCATAAAACCGCAAAAGCAATTGTGCAATGGTTGATTTACCGCTTCCCGTTTTACCTAATATCATCACTTTTTCGCCGGGCTTAACTTCAAACGAAAGATTGTTCAGCGCTTTGATACCGGTATGCGGATAAGTAAAACTTACATGGTCGAATTTAATGGCGCCATGCAATGTTTCTGAAGATTTATCTTTCGCAGGATCTGTAACAAGTGGTTTTGTATCCAGAAATTCATTTATTCTTTTCTGCGATGCAGATGCACGCTGTACCATACTGGCAACGCTTCCGATAGCGCTTACAGGAAACATCAGCATATTAATGTATATCACAAATTCAACAATGATTCCTACTTTATCAGGATTATCCAACGCCATTTTGCTGCCAATGAAAATCGTAAGCAGCGTACTTAAGCCAACCAGCAAGGTCATGCTTGGAAAATAAATTGCTTCTACTTTGGCAAGGCTTACTGCATTTTTTCTGTAGGCTTCGCTATTTTTCCTGAAAAAATTAAGCATCGCTTTTTCCTGTACAAAAGATTTTATTACACGTATGCCCGAATAAGATTCCTGCGCATTGGTGGTAAGATCAGAAAGCAACGCCTGTACTTTTTCGCTTTTTTTATGAATGATCGTGTTAACGATATAGATCGTAATAGCCAGCAACGGGAGCGGTGCAACAACAACAAGCGTAAGCCCGAAATCTTTGCGCAGCATATTTACAAGGCAAAGCGTTATCAATGCAACAAGGTTTACTGTATACATAACGGCAGGGCCGGTGTACATTCTTACGCGGCTCACGTCTTCTGTAATGCGGTTCATCATATCACCCGTGCTATGCGTTTTAAAAAAGCCCATATCCAAACGCTGGTAATGGTTATACACTTCGTTCTTCACATCATACTCAATGTGCCTGCTCATAACAATAAGGGTTTGCCGCATCAGGAACATGAACAAACCTCTTAATAAAGCCAGCAATAAAATAATAATGCTGCTGATGAGCACGATCCTGCTGAAATCGAAATGCTGCAGCCAGTTGATAAGCCACTGAACAGAATGCGAATAATTTTCTGTAACCGCAGGCTTTTTATGAGAAATGAATTGCTGCAGCTGGCTCACCACATAACCTGTAACTTCAGGAGCCAGTACCGTAAAGTAGTTTGACGCCACCACGAAGAAAATTCCTGCCAGTAAACGAACCCTGTATTTCCAGAAATATTTATTTAAAGCTGAAAGATGTTTCATTAAAGCTGCAAAGGTAAGAACGAACAGATTTTAATTTTTCTGAAATATTTCTAATAAGAGGCAACAAACAAATGCTTTTTCATATCTTATTGTCAACACTGTTACTTCATAATTTTTCAAATCTAACTCTATGAAACTTTTAGCTACCCTGCTGGCAATTCTTTTTTTTGGTAGCTGTACAAAGATCAGCGATGCAGATATTACCGCATTAAACACAGCATCCCGGTCTGATGCAAAAGCAACAACACTGCCCAATGTCATCTTTATTCTTGCAGACGATATCGGGTATGAAATACCAGGTTGTGATGGTGGGCAATCGTACAATACACCTAATATTAATTCCCTTGCACGAAACGGAACTTTGTATACCCATTGTTATGCAATGCCTATGTGTTCGCCATCGCGCATTGAACTTATGACCGGAAAATATAATTTCAGGAATTATCATATTTGGGGCATTTTAGATACCACTCAAAGAACTATTGGTAATATCATGAAAAAGGCGGGTTATGCAACCTGCGTTGCCGGCAAATGGCAGTTAGATGGCGGCGCATCATCTGCATCAAAATTTGGTTTTGATACACATTGCCTTTTCCTCCCCTTTTTTACAGTAGATGAAACTACAGAGAACCGGTATCGCTATAAGAATCCGCATATTTATCAAAACGGCGCTTATTTACCTGACAGCGTTACAAATGGCAAATATGCTGACGATATTTTTACGAATTTCATTTGCAATTTTATAGATAGCAACAGGCAGCATCCTTTCTTTGTTTATTACCCCCTTAGCCTGTGCCATCAACCTTTCTCCCCTCCGCCTGCAAACCCTGATTATGCCAGTTGGGATCCTCTGGCAGACGGGAGTGAAAAAAAATATTTCCCGGATATGGTAGAGTACATGGACGAAAAAATAGGACAGATCATTAATAAGGTTTTTAGTGACAGGATAGCATCCAATACCATAATAATTTTCTCTGGTGACAATGGCTCGCCTCACGAAATATCATCTTTATGGGACGGAATTTCAATACAGGGAGGAAAAGGGAGCACCAACATTTACGGTATTCATGTTCCTTTACTTATTACCCAATATGCACAAGGCAGCCGGCGTGGAACTATTGCTGATCCATTAATAGATTTTTCTGATTTTTTACCTACGCTGGCAAGCATTGCCAGAACAAAAGTTCCTGCAGCTTATGGTACCATTGATGGTGTAAGCTTTTATAAATCCATAACAGGAGCTACAGATTCAATAAGGTCTTCTGTATTCTTTCACTGGCAGGATACATCTTTTCTTGCTTATTATCGCTGGGCGCAAAACGCTACGTACAAACAATACGATACAACAAATCACAACCGGTTCTTTAATTTTGCAACAGATCCGCTTGAACAATCTCCTATACCGCCTGGCAAACAAACACCACAGGAAAAAACAATTTCACAGCAATTGAAAAATGTGTTGAATAAGGAACACTTATAACAAACAGTACCAACAAATAAATTTTCAAAAACAGTAATCATTTGTGAAAGATCCGCTACCGTCACATTATTTTTTTTGCCGGTTAATTTCAAACCTTATTTTTGCGCCGGAGAGTTGGCAGAGCGGTCGATTGCGGCAGTCTTGAAAACTGTTGACTGTAACAGGTCCTGGGGTTCGAATCCCTAACTCTCCGCCGGGAAGCATATTTTTTCTTACTTCAATTAATTAAAAAGCCCGTGAAACGCAGTGGACGGGCTTTTTGCATTTTTAGCACTTTTTTACTTTACGCGGTTTTACCTCATTTAACCACCAATTTTTATGCGCAAATCGTGTACCTATACCTGGTTTGCCAAAACGCGCATAAAACTTAACACAAAGCACTTAAAGTTAATAACTTATGCAAAATGAACTCCTCATTTGAGTTCATTTTAAAATCAATTTTGTAACATTAAAAAGTGCGACTCATGGAAAAAAATTTTGGATGCTTTTTTTATCTTAAAAAAAGAAGAAAAGAAGATGAACAAGAAATATGTATCTTCTTGAGAATCACTGTCGATTCAATAAGTGCTGAGATAAGTACTAAAAGAAAATGTTTCACCAAGTATTGGAATGCAAAGGCGGGACGGGCCGAAGGCAAAACCGATTATGCCAAAAGTATCAACACCTATCTTGATACGCTGCAGCAAAAAGTTTTCGAAGCTAAACGGCAATTAATTGAGCTGGATCAGGAAGTAACGCCCACGCGAATTAAGGATTTAATGTTGGGAAAGAAAATTAACCAACAACGTTACATGTTGATGGAACAGTTTAAACAGCACAATGAACAAATGAAAGAGTTAGTCGGAACAGACTACTCAGCAAGCACATTAGAAAGATATGAAACCTCATATAAGCATACGCTTCATTTTATCGAGTCAAAATATAAGGTTTCAGACATAGACATCACTAAACTTGATTATGATTTTATCTCCAATTATGAGTTTTGGTTAAAAACTGTACGTAAATGTGATCACAACACCACGATCAAATACCTGAGTAACTTTAAGAAGATCGTGAATCATTGTGTGCGAAGTGGAAGGCTGCAACGTGATCCTTTTCTCGGCTTTAGCATGGCAAAAAAAGAAGTGGAACGTGATGTGTTGACAGAAGATCAGCTAAAAACAATTGCACAGGAGAATTTCAAAGCAGAGCGCCTGGTGTTGGTTCGTGATATCTTTTTGTTTTGCTGCTACACCGGCCTTGCCTATGCTGATATTCAAAAGCTTAAACAAACAGAAATCATCAAGGGAAACGATGGCGGTTTGTGGATCGTTGCAAAACGGCAGAAAACAAATGTTACTTCAAGAATACCGTTGCTTCCGGCGGTTTTGGAAATAATAGAGCGTTACAAAGATCACGTACAATGCCGGATAAAAGGAAAAGTGTTACCGGTGTTAAGTAATCAGAAACTAAATTCTTATTTAAAAGAAATAGCAGATAGTTGCGGCGTTCATTTCAATCTTACTTTTCATATAGCGCGGCACACATTTGCCACAACTGTTACATTGAGCAACGGAATACCAATCGAAACCGTAAGTAAAATGCTCGGACATCGTAATCTTAAAACAACTCAGCATTATGCAAAGATTTTAGATAAGAAGATCAGTGAGGACATGAAGAAGTTGAAGGATTATAGGTTCTGAAAGCTTAAAGTAAATTGAGCATGAACTTTTTAATCAAAAAATTTATGTTTAACACCAGTAAGAATTTTATTCCTTAAAATTTTTATAAGGCGCATGAAGGTGTTAAAGCTGAATGCCAATAAAAAGACAAACAAAATAAATATCCAAAATTTAGATATTTTATCGGTAATTAGAATTTTTATTTAATTTTGAAATAGCTTTAAGATGGTAGTAATATCTAAAACGATCATTCAGGCATTCATTCAGAACCACCCGGATGCTGAAAATGCAATGGAGAAATGGTATAGTGATACAAAAGCGGCAAACTGGAAAAACTTTAGTGAGGTAAAGAGAACGTTTAATACGGTCGATAGTGTTGGCAACGACAGATACGTTTTTGATATTAAAGGGAATCAGTATCGTTTGGTTGCCTTGATTATTTTTAAAGTGAGAACTGTATTTATTCTTTTTATAGGAACACATAAAGAATACGATAAGATAAAAGCGGATAAAATCACTTTTAAAAAATAGTGAGCATGAAATACAAAATTAATTCTAAGAAAGTCTATCATGAAACAATGCTGGCAATATATAAGCTGATGGATAAAGGTGAAGCCAACTTATCTGCTGCAGAGCTTAAAAAGCTTGCAGCTATGTCGGCGGGCGCTGAAAAATATGAAGATGAAGTATTGGGTTTAAAACCTAAAAAGAATCCAGAAAACTTTATTGAGGTAATAGAATTGAAAATGTTTGAAAGCAAGCTAACCCAAACAAAACTGGCTGCGGAAATTGGATTAAGACAATCGAAAGTTTCAGAAATTTTATCGGGAAAACGTAAACCTAATCTACCTTTTTTGAAGGGCGTACATAAGGTGTTAAAAATTGATGCTAATTTTCTTTTAGAACATGTTTAATGCTTAAAATTCTTGTGCAACTGTACAATAGTAAAACCTTTCACTTAAACGTTGCTGAATTAAACTATTCTTATATAATTAAAAAATAAGTGAGGCTGTCCCAATCCGGGCACAGCCTCTTCTAAAACTTTTCTTCCCAATACTGATTGCTTTACTTTCCGGTTAACCAAAGCATCACTGACCAAAAAGTATAAGTTGCAATAAGCATATATAGCAGTCATTTAAGAACTGCTTCATTGTAGTCTTTTCATTGTACTCCGGTAAAACAAGTGTCGTTCCTAATGTGTCACACTTAGGCTTTTTAATGTTAAAATTCATTTTTAATACAGTGTATCAAATCGTATCAAAAAGCATCAAAAAAAATTTACACTTTATTCAATTTTACTAAACTTAATCAATTTTAGTAACTGTTTTAATTCATTTGTTAAAGACACTGTAGTTGATCATGATCAAAATTGAATCATGTGGCTGCATGTTACACCAGCCTTACTAATTTTGATATAGGATGATTCTTTTTATAAGCATAATTAAAGGAATAATAGTTTAAGAAATCAATGCCAACTAATAACACATACAGCCAATTTGTACAGCAAGTAAAGCAACAGATTCTTGAAAGTCGTTACCAGGCTGCAAAGCTTGTAAATAGAGAACTATTGCTGTTATATTACAACATTGGTAAAATGTTGTATCAAAAAATAAAACAAGCGAAATGGGGAGATAAAGTGCTGCAAAACATTTCTGCTGATTTGCAAAAAGAGTTGCCGGGACTTAAAGGATTTTCTCAGCGAAATCTAAAAAAGATGCGGCAGTTTTATGAAGAATATCGACAACTTCCAATTGGGCCGTTGACAACGGCCCAATTGGAAACCACTTCAAAAAGGCAGACAGTATCTGTCGATGCAGTTGTAACACAGCAAATACAAAAGAAGGAAAAAGAGCCGTTGACAACGGCCCAAATAGAACCGGAAGTTATTAAAACTTTTTTCTCAATCAGTTTTACACACCATGTATTGTTGATTGCAATTAAAAACACAACTGAGCGCTTTTTTTACATGCAGCAAGCCGCAGCATATCACTGGACCGTCAACCTCTTGCAATATCACATCGAGAGCGATCTCTATCATCAAAAAGGAAAACTGCCTAATAATTTCACAACGACATTGCCACAAAAATTAGCGGCTCATGCTTTGGATGCATTTAAAGATGAATACCTGCTGGATTTCATCAATATAAATCCGGAAGAAGATGAGCGCGTACTGGAACAGGAAATTGTCAATAACATAAAACATTTTATTCTTTCATTAGGCACAGGTTTTTCTTTTATAGGTAATCAACACAGGCTTGTTGTGGATGAAGAAGAATTTTTTACTGACTTGCTTTTCTTTAATCGCAACCTGCAATGTCTTGTTGCTATCGAATTGAAAAAAGGAAAGTTTAAACCAGAATATGCAGGTAAGCTCAACTTTTAAATGCACTGGATGAACAGGAAAAGTTGCCAAATGAAAACAACAGCATTGGTATTATACTTTGCAAAGAAAAAAGTAATAAAATAGTTGAATATGCATTCAAGTCCATTGATAAATCAATGGGCGTTGCAACATATAAAACAAGCAGGCACTTACCATCACAGTTTAAAAAGGTATTGCCCAATGCTGAAGCTTTAAAAAAGCTATTGTAATAGAATCAAAGCAAGTTACATGCGGTTATTTAAGATTGAAAATTTGAGCTTATAGTACAAACCATATTAAGCTCAATTGTTTTAATAATAGTTATTTCTTAATCGTGAAAATGAAAATGTGTAGTTATGCAAGACGTTCCAATGTTATTTCCAATGGCTCCGGCGGAGTTCTGGAAACAGATTAAAACAACAATCGAAGAAGTTGTCAATGAAAAAATTAATCAATCATTTCAACCACCACCAACAACAAGTCACTTACCTGAAAAAGCATTGCTGAAAGCCAGTGATATTTGCGCAATATTCCAGGTATCAAAACCAACGCTGTATGATTGGTTGAAGCAAGAAAAACTAAGAAGCTTTAAGATCAAATCGCGACGGTACTTTTTAAGGTCTGATATTGAAGTTATGATACGGCAGGAAACCGCTGCTGTTTCTCCAAAATCTGATGTTCAATAACATCAAATCCGGCATCCGGCAAAGGTGAAAAACATCATTTTTTGTGCATTGAATTCACCCTTGCCGATGCCTCAATTTCCGCAAGCATTAAAGACATACAAAATTTTTCTTTTCACCAGCACTACGGGCAATTAGCAAAGCCCTTGTGCCCGTGAAAAAGATGCACTCAATTTCATCGAATAAGGATTCAAAAATGAAGGCGAAAATCAGCGAAAAATCGTAATGAATTTTTAAAATTTTTCTTTCAACATCATCAGATAAAATTCTTGCTATGGGCTTTCAAATTGTGTTACAAAAAGACAAAACGACATGTGCAATTTGATGAAAAAATAATTGAATGAAAAACTCTATAAAGAAGGATGATTTTTAATGATGCTTAAGGCAAATTAAGAAGTACAAATTTCAAGTGATTGACTTTATTAAGATGAAATTCTTTAAAGCTGCCAATTCTTTCCTTTGAAAAGCTGTAATGACTAAGATTCATTGATTGTAGCAAATAGAGACACTTAAAAATGAAACCAGTTATGAATAAGAATGTTCGACAGATTGCTGTCTTTGTTGCAATCGGCCAGATGTTCAATTGTTGCACAATTGCATCCGGCCTCCCATGCCTCGGAACTCGGCGGAGGTGATTTTATAAGGTTTTTATTGTTAATGATGTAAAGAAAATGTGATGAGTGCAGAAAACATAAACAAGAAAAAAGGCTGGATCAGCTTTCGTGTAAAGCCTGAAGAATACGATAAGATACACCAGCACTTAAACAGTACAACGCATAGAAAACTCAGCGAATATGCGCGCAAGGTTTTATTAAATAAACCAGTTACAGTGAAGTATAGAAATCAAACAGCCGATGAAGTTTTGTCAGCTATGATTTTTCTTAAAAATGAACTCAATTCTATCGGTAAAAATTTCAACTAGGCAGTAAAAAAATTACATACGCTCGACCAAATTTTTGAGTTCAGATTCTGGCTGATAACGCATGAGCCGGACATCAAAATTGCGATGCAAAAAATAGAAGAAATAAAAACAAAACTCATTCAAATCTATGAACAATGGTTGCGAGAATAACAACACCCCATAGCATTCAAAGAGTGCTGAATTATAACGAGCAAAAAATTAAAAAAAAACAAGCTGAATTATTACATGCAGCGAACTATTTAAAGGATGCTGAACAGCTAAATTTTTATGATAAACTCAAGCGGTTTACAAACCTTATACATCTGAATGAAAGAGCTAAAACAAACACGTTGCATATCTCCTTAAATTTTCATAATTCGGACATGCTGTCCAAAGAAAAAATAACAGAGATAGCTGTCGAATACATGGATAAAATTGGCTTTTGCAAACAGCCGTTTTTGGTATACCAGCATCATGATGCAGGGCATCCGCATTTGCATATAGTAACAACGAATATTAAAGCAGATGGAAAACGGATTGACACCTTTAATATTGGGCGCAATCAATCGGAAAAAGCAAGAAAGGAAATCGAACAAAAGTTCAGGCTGGTTCAGGCTGAAGGAAGAAAAATTTCAGGCGAAGAAATAAAGCCGATATCACAAAGAATTCAATATGGCAAATCTGAAACAAAACGAACCATTTCAAATGTGTTGGCCCATGTATTGAACAATTATAAATACAACTCACTGGCCGAACTAAATGCCGCACTGCGATTTTATAATGTGGTTGCAGATCGTGGCAGTGAAAACTCCCGGATTTATAAAAACAATGGATTAGTATACCGGATCCTGGATGCTAGTGGAAACAAGATCGGTGTGCCGATTAAATCCAGCCTGATCTATAATAAGCCAGGATTAAAATTCCTGGAACAAAAATTCCAACAAAACGAATCGATCAAACAACAATATAAGCGTCATGTGCAAGTTGCAATTGATTGGGCGTTTGTTCGAAGAGCAAATCTTTCTATGAAGGAGCTAACAGATGCGTTAAGCAAAGAACAAATTCGTGTTGTTTTAAGATGCAGCAAAGAAGGTTATTTATATGGGATAACCTATGTTGATTTTAAAACAAGATGTGTTTTTAACGGAAGTGATCTGGGCAAAGAATATAGTGCTAAAGGATTACTGGAAAGATGTAACAAACAAAGTGAAAAGCCGTTAATGCAAAGGCCGTCGTTAAGCCAGGAAATTGGAGATAGATTTGAACATTCGAAAAACCTGCGGCGAGATATCTTAAAAACAGTTGATGAATTAATGAAACCCGAAATGAATCAAAATGCAAATGAACCCTTTGAGCAAAGACGGTTTAAGAAAAAGAAGATGTTAACGCAAAGGATATAAGCTTATAGCTTTATAAGCATTACTTGTAATTTTCAATTCGAATCCTTAGTTTTATCACTGTATCTAAACCAACTGCGTTGCCTAACCAGAATCCAGAACAACTTGCACGTGATGAAATTGATAAGCAGTTAAAAGCTTGCGGCTGGATCATTCAATCTAAAAATCAAATCAATCTTAATGCGGGTTTAGGCGTTGCAGTGAGAGAATACCAAACGGATATTGGGCCTGCAGATTATGTTTTGTTTGCTGATAAAAACCGGTTGGCATCATTGAAGCAAAGCGCTCAGAAGAGGGCGCACGTCTTACCATGCATGAAGACCAGAGCGAAGGTTACGCGGCTGCAAAACTCAAATATTTAGACAATGAAATGCTTCCGTTCGTTTATGAAAGCACCGGTGATGTAACGAGGTTTACAGATTACCGGGATAAGAAACCGCGTTCAAGACCTGTATTTACTTTTCATCGTCCTGAAAGGGCACTTGTATAAATCATTTTGAAGATAACTATTTATGGATTCAAAATGATTTATACAAAAATTGCTTAAGCTTGTTTTACAATGTTATTTTGAAACATCGAACCCTTCGCTAATTCATCAATTTAACTTTTATTTCAATATTTGTATTTCTTCCTTTATCATCTGCACATGAAATTTTTATGTTTGTTGTATTTGGATTAAAAAACATTTTTTGTTCCGGATTTGCTTCAGAAAAAAACCGGTCATTGATATACCAATACACTTTTGAAACATCGCCTGCAGTCGAACAGGACAAGGCAAGTTGCTGTTCTTGTTTATCCATAATAATATAAACCCCTCCATTAAACAATGAATTAATTACAGGTGCATGGCCATTGAAAGCTCTTGTACACACAGGATTATGCTGCGGAATTTTTTCATAAGCAATATGATTAGCATTATAATAAGCTGCGAGCCGTGAAGATATGTTTTCAAAATATTTTGTTTTATAATCGCCCGATGGCAAACAGGATGTGCAATAAGAATACTTTTCATCAGAAGACACATATACTTCTTTTAAATGATCACATCGTTCGTTACTAGAAACACCAGGTATATAATAATCCATCACCTGTTCGTTGCAAAAATCGTTTGGTATTTCTCCTGTTTTTGAACAAACCAACCTGAATGCTAGATCTTTTGGCGCCTGTTCCCATTCATTATTTGCATTATGATCAATTGAATTAAACAACTGGAATAAAAGCGGTGTTGCAATAGATGCGCCGCTTAAATCTGCCACACCATTCCCTGAAAAATTACCAACCCAAACAGCGATCGTATATGTTTTATTGTAACCGATGCTCCACGCATCTTTGCGCCCGTATGAAGTGCCTGTTTTCCATGCGATCTTTGGAATATTTTCTGCTTCATCATAAGCATTTGGTAAATCAGGACGATGCAATGTTGAAAGTATTTGCGTAAGCATAAAATCTGCTGCAGGCGATAAAATTTCAGTACCATGTAACGCAGAATTATTAACCTGCGATGAATCCTTTATTATCCATTGCAGCGGATAATATTTTCCATCATTTGCAAATGAACTGTATAAAGCGGCTAACTCATCAAGCCTTACACTGCAACCGCCAAGAATTATAGAGAGGCCTTCTTTTTGCCTGTTCTGCCATGCATTGTTAAAGCCGGCAACGGCAAGCTTGCTGACGAAATTTTTAACGCCTAACTGATTTAATAATTCTACTGCGGGAATGTTAAGCGAGTTTTTCAAAGCGTCTTCTGCTGTAACATTTCCTCTGAAATTCAGGTCATAATTTTCCGGGGCATATCCTGCAATATTTAAAGGAACATCTTCCAAAACTGTTTTTGGTGTAATAAGACCTGCATCAAAACAAAGTCCATATAATAAAGGTTTCAGCGTACTGCCCGGAGAACGTAATGCCTGTACGCCATCCACTTCGCCATAATTAAACCGGTCATTAAAATCAGGAGAACCAACATAAGCCAACACTTCATGTGTTTTGTTGTTAATCACAATTACTGCAGCATTATTTATACTATGCTCTTTCAGTTGTTGTGCATAATTGCTTACTATCGTTTCCGTTTTTTGCTGAATGTTTTCATCTAACGTGCTGTGCAATTGTGTTTGAGACAAATTATTTTTTCTGAGTCGCCACGCAAACTGTGGCACTTCGTTCGGCGCATGCTGCCTCTTTGCTGTTAAAGGTTCATTTATCGCATCATTAATAATGTTACCAGGAAACAGTTTTGCATCTTTAAAATTGTTAAGCCATTTATTTCTTTCTCTGATAATAGCTGCATTATTTTTTCCTGGCACCAATGAGTTTGGACGATTGGGTATCACGCTTAATGCTGTTACTTCAGCCAAAGAAAGTTTATCAGGCGTTTTATTAAAGTACAGCAAGGAAGCTGTTTTTATACCCTGAATATTTCCGCCATAAGGAAGCAGGTTACAATACAATTCAAAAATTTCATTTTTACTGTAATGCAATTCGAGTTGTTCTGCGCGAACCATTTCAAAACATTTATTAAAATAAGTTCTGCTTTCAGGATGCAACATGCGCACCACCTGCATGGAAATAGTTGATGCACCTGATGTTCTTTTTAAATGAAATAGGTTGTTAAAAAATGCTCTGCTAACGGCAATTAGATTTACACCGGGATGGCTATAAAAATATTTATCTTCTTTGTAGAGAATGGCTTTTTTAAACTCGGGTGAAATTTCATTCAGCGATGCTTTAATACGCCATTGCTGGTCTTTTGCGAGCCAGGCATGTAATACTTTTCCATTGCGTGATTCAACAACAGGCGAATAAGCAACATCAACACGCAATGGAAAGATCAAATCAAATAAAAAAAATAAAACCACAAGCGATAAAAATATAACGCCTGCAATCTTTATTGTTTTCAGAATCTTTTTCTTCACGCTATAATTACAATGTAATATTATTTATCAGAAACCGTTACCGTTCTCGCACCGTTATAAGAATGATAAGCGCCATTGTACATTGCGTCTGCCTGTACTGGCCCGAGTTGATATGCACCCGGCGACACTGCACGAACCATGTAATAAAAATTCTTTTGAGCACCGGTTGCAGCAGTGAAAAGTAAAATTCGGTCATCACGAATATCTGTGTAGTCCGGTTGTGCCGGGTCTGTTATCCATTTTATATCCGGCATTTCAGTAAGCCTTGTATTTTCAATTTCAAAACCTGCGGGCAGCATATCAGTTATAACTACATTATCAACGTCGCTGTTATACTGACTTTCCAATGTGAGGCGCACAATGATCAGGTCATTCTGATGAAAGTTGTTACTGTTTATTTCATTACCATTTCTGTCCAAAAATGTTCGACGCACTTTTAAATATTTATCTTCCTGTATATAACTGCCATCGCTTGTTATGCCGTTTGTTTCCCAGAAATAATAATAATTGCCAGTTCCTTTTACACTTAATTGTAGAGACGTATTTACGTATTGCTTTGTATCAATATTTATATTAGCTCCCGTTGTATTTGCAATTGCTTTTCCATTAGAAAAAATATTTGCTGTGGCGTTGGTGTTATTGCTCATGCGTGCAATTTTTCCAAGCGCCAGTAAGCTGAATGCATTTTCTTGTGTATTGAGATAATATGCATTTTTTAACTGCTCAGAAAGTTGTTTTGCCATAATTCCCACTTGCGAATTATTCGGATCAATATCCATTAAAACATTTAATGATAATGCTTCATCTCTTATATAAGAATAAAAACTTCCGCCAAAAGAATTGTTTGGTTTTTCACCTTCAAATGCAGGCGGCAAAACATCTTTCGCCTGCTTTGTTTGTCCTGAAAGTGCATACGCTGCACTCAATAAATATTTGCTGTCAAGCGTAAGCAATTCCTGGTGTGCTTTATAATAATTCATAAAAGATGGCTGCGATTGTCCCGCCAACGCAAGCACATATAAAGAATACGCCACTTCTTCTGGTGCAATAAGCTTTGATGAATTTCCATTGTAATAAAATGTTTCGGTTTCTTTACTGGTAAGCTTGTATTGCATGTATTGTAACAAACGGTCAATAACGCTGTTGTTTACCTCATAACCAGCTTTGCGTGCTTCAATTAAAAAATTTGTTGCATACACGCTGCCCCACCAGCTTTCATAACTGCCGCCGGGCCAATAGCTCAAAGCGCCATCAGGCAATTGCATTGACTGAAGTTTATTGATTGCCTGCTGAACATTGTATGCAGGATTCATATCCTTATCTTCTTTGCCTGAAATGCTTTTCACCAAATCATAATAATATAATTGCGGAAATGCAGTTGAGGTTGTTTGCTCCACACAGCCATATGGATAATTGACAAGGCTGGATAGATTTTTGGTGAATGGAAGCAGCGGCGATTTGCCAACAATTAAGGACGATGAAACTGTTGATGGAATAAAATTACTCTGCAGGTTAATTGAAGCCGGAGTATTTTCATTGACAGAACCACTGCCTGTTATTTTTTGTAATGATGCAGGAGGCCTTATACTAATATCAGTTTCATCAGTAAATACCTCGTTCATCGCTTTAACGGACACCGTTACTTTACCTGCACCGATTGCCTGTTGTGCATCAATGTTAAATACAACACGTTGCTGCTGGTTCGCAGTCAATTTAATTGTTTGTGATTTTTCACTAATCATATTCAATGGTCCTGATAACTGCACAGAAACAATTGCACTTGCATTTTTATTTGTTGTATTACTAAGTGATACCGGCATTATAACCTGATCTTTCGGACTTAAAAATCTTGGAAGCGCTGTACTGATAACAACAGGATCTGCAACTTTCATGTGTTGCTCGGCACTACCAAAAGCCTTCCCTTTATAGGCAGCAGCCATTACACGTAAATCGCCTGAGAATTGCGGAACATCAATATTGTAATGAACTATGCCATTTGCATCTGCTTGCACAATTCCACTCCAGAAAGAAACAAGTTTTACACGGTTCACAAACACCGGATTAACACGCATTTTTGATTCATCACTTTCATCACCGCCGGTACTTGATTTTGTAGTTTTTATTTCCGGAAGCAGCAATGGATAAATATCATAACTGTTTATTGCAAGCGCTTCTTTCTGATAAAAATAATTATAAGGATCAGGCGTAGTATAATCCTTCACTTGTAATATTCCTTCGTCCACTGCAGCAATTGTTACATAAGCACCAGGCTGTGTTTTTACACTAATGGTTTGACTTGTTTTTGATCTTGATTTTGCTGCAATGTCAACACTAACCGGTAAATGATTTGCCGTGTTTTCAATTAGTACTGATTTTATTCCATGCGCAACTGTTAAAGGCATATCACTGCCATCCATTGGCCTGAACAGTGTTGCGGAAATATATACGTTAGGCAGGTAATCATCATCGGCTTTTAAAGAAAGCGAAGCAGCTTTATTCTTTGCATCGAGATAATAATATTTTATTAAATGATCACGCTCGACAGTTACAAGCATTTTACCATCAAACGGCGTTGTAAATAATGCATTGATGGCTTCACCATTCTGATATTTTTCTTTATCCGTCTTTATATCAACATTGCCTTCGTTATTTACTTCAAATGAAGTGTATTGCGTATCTCCATAACCCCAAGCATACAATTCGGTTGTTACATAGCTGTTCGAGCCACCATAAAAAACACGCACTTCATAATCACCGCTTAATTGCGGCGTGAAATAAAAAATTGTTGTGGCTCCTGAGACCGTTAGATTCTGCTGCGAAATTATCTTTTCATCTTCCTGCGATACATATCTGAATGAAGTACCGCTTTGCTGTATCACTGTATGCCATTCCTTTTTTACAACCGAAACCTGTACAGGTGCAGATTGTATGTTCTCATTTTTATCAATTGCTATTAAACCTATGCGAACCGGCGTGCGTGTACTCACATAATAGTCTGTATTTTTTATACCGATAAAAACCGGCTGTGTATAAACCTTGAAGTTTTGGTAACGGTGTACCGGCCTTCCTGTTTCATCAAAAACAGTGGTCATTAAATCGCCTTTTAGAATACCGATGTTTGCAATATCTTTTGGTAATAGAAAATCTTCAGTTGCTGAACCTTTCTCATTCACTTTATTGCTATGCAAATCCGGGTTAAACGAAAAATTGTTCACTACTGAAAAATCATAATCAGAAAATTTCTTTGAAGAAAAAACATCCTTACTTAAATTTAGTTCGCACTGGTAATTCATATTTGCTGCAGGCGTTCCGAATAAATTATCAGCCTGAATAGTTGCATGTATGCTGTCTGCCTGGTGATACTCCTGTTTATCAATATTAAAATTCACTTTTATCCTGTCAGGCATAAATTCTTCAACGCTTATATCGTACGTGTTTAGTAAAACATCATTGCCTGATAAAACCTGTAAAGTGTAATCCCCGGTTAAGGCCGTAGCTGGTGTTGTGAATGAAGTTTCTGTTGAACCTCCTTCATTTAAAATTTTGCGCATGGTGGCAAACTCTTTTCCATTCGGCATTATTAGTTTAAACTTCACCGGTATTTCACCGGGTTCATTCCATTTTTCATCGCGAATTACTGTTGATACATGCATGGTTTCGCCGGGACGATATAAATTTCTTTCCGCATAAATCATTGCATTAAGACCTGAATTATTCTGCGTTCTTCCACCCACATTAAAGCGTGATGTTTCAATTAAACTGTTGTCAAGCCAAACAAAACTGAATTCATCATTTTTCTTAGCTGTTATCATTCCTACATTAAATCCGGGTGAATGATCGCTGATCTTATTAAATACTGCAACACCACTGCCATCTGTAGTGGCTGAATATAATTTTTGATTATTGGTACTGTAAAACGAAACATTTACATCTTTAAGATTCGTGGCGTCTTTGATAGAATTCGTGAAAACATAAATATTGTCTTTTTCCTGTTTTACAATCAGGCCAATGTCTGAAATGGAAAGCACTTTTGATTCCTGTATCCAGTAATGTTGTTTTGATGCAACTGTAATAACATAGATGCCGTTATAATCTTTTATGCGGTCTGAAAAATCCAGGTGCAGAATAGCTGCTGCATTTTGTTTTGGCAGTTTTGATGTGATATAATCTTTTTGAAAAATCGTATCGCCTAAATTTTCTGTTTCATAATATTGATAATCTCCGCTGTTATCATCACCATTATCGTCATCATTATTGTCGCTGGTTTCATCATAACCATAATCTTCAGATTTATCCTTCCGCATAAAGTACTCCAGGTTATTCTCGTACACTTTTATAACGGTTACTTTTACTTCCGGAATGTTTACAATATTCAGTGCAAGATTTTTATATCCCTGCGAAGAGAGATAAATGCCTTTCTGATTGATAAAAGAAACAGATGGGCTTAGCTTACCAAAAAACACAGAGCCTGAATAATCAGCTTTCATTTTGCCACCAAATGCACCTTCCAGGTTTTTGGAAACAGTTAGCTGGTAAGTTTGGTCAGGCAAAAGCTTACTACTTGTAATAGTAAAGCCGGCATCATTCAAAGCAACATCAAATGGCACCGAAGGTTCGATGGTTATCATGCTTTTCAGGCTGTCTTCCATAACAGGTTCGGAAGTGTTTATTGTAACCGTTCCTTCAGTCCCATTATGATTTGAAACAATGCCCGTTACCGCAAGATTAAATCTTGAAGGAATGGAAGCAACAACTGTTGTATCATTAGCAGAAATGTATTTGCTATGTGTAATCGGAATGCCTTTATCCATTTTTATATTCAGCGGCATTTCCTCGTCAAGACTATTAACCGGCGTAAACTGTAGTGATAAGGTTTTCCCTGCACCTTCATTAGCCGTCATAATGCTGATGGCATTGCTATTTGAATTTAATTGCAAATGCTTTGCAGCCTCGTCCAATTTTACTTCGTAGTTAAAGTTCACATCCAGTTGCACCATTACATTCGATGCATTTTTACCTCTTGTATAGGAAAGATGCGTACCGGTAATACGCAAGGGTGCAGTATGAAAATGAAATACTTTATCATTACCGATTGAATATTTCTTTTCACTTCGGTTGAGAACAAGAGAAGTAAGTGTCGCAGTATATTCCGTACCCGGCTGAAAGCCTTGTGATGGAGAAAACATCAGCTCGCTTGAACTGTTCCATTTAAACATTCCCTTTACTGAAGGAGTAAATTCAATGTAGCCTGTACTATCCCACGCTTGTAAAAGGCTGTCTGGATAAATGTCTTTATTGAAAGAGAACACGAGGTTTTGCTGTTGTTCTATTTCGCCATTGAAGTTTGTGTAAGTTACAGTTAGTTCGTTTTTGGTTGTATTGCATGATATGCAAAAAAATAGGCACCCAATCAAAAAGATGGACACCTGATGTCTCGATTTCATAAAAAATATATGTATATTAAAATTAACGCATGGATAGAATAAAATTGTTTTTGTTATAGTATTTATTTTGAACTATGAAAAGGCTTCGTGTTTTGAGACAACTTTTTCTATCTAAAAGAAAACGGACAATTTAAGCTTTGCAAAAAATGGAACACCGGCTGTATAACTTACTTCATCTATAGGTGCTGTTTCATACTTTAATTTTGACACATATTCCACCTGCGATTCATACCAAACAGTATTAAACAGGTTTTCAATTGATAAGCCAATCTCGTAATGCTTTTTTGTATAGTTTGCTGTCAGGTCTATAAGAAAATAAC
>JABDAV010000020.1 GCA_013289015.1 Bacteroidota bacterium
TTTAAGTGATGTATAAAGAAAATTATCTTGACGCCAATGCGACTTGTCGGGATTGAAAAAAATCCGAAGGAAATTTTTTTCAAAGAAGCGAAAGCAGCGCCGGTGAGACAACGAAGCCATGCGGCTTGAGCATATAATAATTGGATTTAAGTGAATGTATAAAGAAAGTTTGCTTGACGCCAATGCGATGGTCTCTGGCAGGGAACTGCGAACAGGAGTCCAAATTCTTATTCCGGATTCACATTAAAATATGTTATTTGTTCACTAAGTTTGAATTCTATGAGTGCCGAAGCAAGAAGGCTCGAGGAAAATAAACGCAAACCGGTTCCGCTTGTAAAATGGGGGCCTTATGTAAGTGAACGCCAATGGGGAACGGTGCGCGAAGATTATAGTCCCAACGGGGAAGCATGGCACTATTTTCCTTTTGATCATGCGCATTGCCGCGCATACCGCTGGGGCGAAGACGGGCTAGCAGGCATTTCTGATTATTACCAGAACCTTTGCTTTACCATGGCATTATGGAACGGGAAAGACCCCATCCTTAAAGAACGCCTTTTCGGACTGGGCAATTATGAGGGCAACCATGGAGAAGATGTAAAAGAACTGTACTATTATCTTGACAATATTCCCACGCATACCTACATGCAGTATTTGTATAAATACCCGCAGCAGGCATTTCCGTATGAATTATTACGCACCGAAAACCGCAACAGGACCAAGCTGGAACCTGAATATGAAATTCTTGATACCGGTGTGTTTGATAACAATGAATACTTTGATGTGGTGATTACCTATGCCAAGCAGGATGATGAAGATATTTTCATAAAAATAGATGTGACCAACCGCTTTACGGCGGCAGCTTCCGTAACCGTATTGCCTACTTTATTTTTTTATAACCGCTGGCAATACACACCCGATCTTGAGAGGCCTTCCATTTCGCTGGTGAATAAGAGCTCGGTGATCACAAGCCACCAGAAGCTGGGAAATTTTTATTTCTATTTTTTAAATGCGGATGACCGGCTGTTCACTGAAAACGAAACGAATACGGAGATAGTAACGGGCGTTGCCAACACATCTGTATTTACAAAAGACGCTATCAACAATGCCATCGTTGATCAAAAAAATAAAACCGATCTGCGGAATAAAAAAACAGGTACCAAGTTCTCTGCCGTATATGAGCTCACCATTAATCCTGGCGAAACCCAAACCATTTATTGCAGGCTTACCAATGACCGCCAAAAAACACCTTTTGCAAAAGGCTTTGAAAAGATATTTGATGTACGCAAACAGGAAGCTGATGATTTCTATGCACTCATTCTTCCCAAAGGCATAGATCCTGACCTGCTCAATATCCAGCGGCAGGCCATAGCAGGATTGTTATGGAGCAAGCAATATTATCATTTTGATGTGGAGCGCTGGCTTACCAGCAGCGATGGCATAACACCGGTTAGTACCACCAAGATGACGGGCCGCAACAGCGACTGGACACATTTGATGAACCAGGATATTATGTCGATGCCCGACACCTGGGAATACCCCTGGTATGCAGCATGGGACCTTGCTTTTCAAACTATCTCTATTGCAGTAGCGGATGCAGACTTTGCCAAGCACCAGTTATTGCTGGTCATGCGCGAATGGTATATGAAACCTGATGGCCAGCTGCCCGCCTACGAATGGAATTTCAGTGATGTTAACCCGCCGGTGCAGGCATGGGCAGCCTTACAGGTATATTATATCGAGCAAAAACAAACAGGGAAGAATGATGTTGAATTCCTGAAAAAAGTTTTTCAGAAACTGCTCATCAATTTTACCTGGTGGGTAAACCGTAAAGACGTTAAAGGCAACAACATTTTTGAAGGAGGCTTTTTAGGGCTTGATAATATCGGCGTGTTCAACCGCAGCTTCAACTACCAGGGCGCTATACAACTGGAACAGGCTGATGGTACCAGCTGGATGGGCATGTATGCTTTGAACATGATGGATATTGCCGTTGAGATCGCTTTGCACGACAGTTCATTTGAAGATACCGCCACTAAATTCTTTGAGCATTTTGTTTTTATTGCAGAGGCATTGAACGAGCACAATCTCTGGAATGATGAAGACAAATTCTTTTATGATGTATTGAATGTGGCCGGGGCCGAGCCTATGCCTTTACGCATCCGCTCTATTGTTGGATTAATTCCTTTATTTGCAGTTTCCAATGTTTTTCACGGGGAGCTTGACCGCCTGCAGGATTTTAAAAAACGTATTACCTGGTTTGAGAACTATCGTAAAAAGAACAATAAATTCTGGCCCAATGAAGAACGGGGTGAACAATTTGAGATGCTGTTATCGCTGGTACGGCAGGACAGGCTGATAAACCTGCTTACTTATTTGCTGGACGAGAACGAATTCTTATCTGAAGGCGGCATAAGGGCCTTATCAAAATACCATCTCGATCATCCTTATACTACTACGGTTGACGGTATAGCTTATACAATTCAGTACGATCCGGGCGACAGCACTTCCAATATGTTTGGCGGCAACAGCAACTGGCGCGGCCCCGTATGGATGCCGATCAATTTCCTGATCATTCAATCCATCCGCAAATACGGGCAGTTTTATGGTGATAGCCTGCAGGTGGAATGCCCCATTGGCTCGGGCAATAAAATGAACCTGGAACAGGTGGCTGATGAACTTACGCGCCGTGTGATCACGCTGTTTCAAAGAGATGCAGAGGGCAACCGCAAGATCTACGATTCTTACAACTGGTTCTATAAAAAACCAGAAAACCGGGATCTAGTTCTGTTCTATGAATATTTTCATGGAGACAGCGGGCGGGGGCTTGGCGCCTGTCACCAAACAGGATGGACATCACTGGTAGCCGAATTAATAAGCGAGTACGCCGGAAAACTCAAATGAGTTAATGTGAGCCGGGATAACGCCAATATTTCGGTCAATACGAAATGCAATTGAATACAGCCATAACATTATTTCCCCATTTCTTTTGAAATTTCGCCTACCACATTTGCATCATAAGCACGGTTATAAATTTTTATTTCATCTATTATACCATGGAACCAATAAGGGAAATCCGGGTCCTCAAGTCTGCCAATATACAGATCATCTGTATTGGGAGTAAAGTTTGAGCCAGCGTTATAATTTGTTCCTTTCAATTCTCCATTTATATAAAATTTAGCAACCCTGTTGGTGTCAACAGTAAATACAATAGTGTACCACCTGTTTTTCTGAATAAAATCCGAAGAATTTGTATCTCTTTCGCTAATAGAATTAAATTGAGTGTTTCCATATACAGCGTAAAAACTTTCCATGCTGTCTACTACAATGCCTGTGTTGTCACCAGAAAGATCGTCATCAAACCCAAGGTAATAAACGCCGTCAGATTGATCGCGAAAGCCCTTTTGCAGAATCCTGTTTGAATGATACTGCCCCCTGTAAAATCCTAAGGCATTTATTGTGACTGCGAGCGTTATTCCATGTTGGCCATTTAAAGAAGCACTGTTGGGTACAACCATGTATTCGCTGCTTCCGTCAAAGTAATAAGCGGAATTAGGTGTGCCACTCTTTCCGGTGGTTGGCGTGGCAGAATTAAAACTTACATTATTACCATAACTGCTATGGTCCAAAATATCTCCGTTAAAAGTGTACCATGCAACTAACGATGTTTTTATAATAGTATTATCTACTGAACTGTTCTGTAAAGGAGCAGACGATTCTGTTTTATTGCATGCAATTGCAAAAAAAATTACCGCGGGAACGGTAAAGCGCAACAGGTTTTTCATGGTTTTTTTTCTAAAGGTAATTTATTTATTGAGTTAGTACAATTGCCAGTGAAAGAAATATCGCGCTTTTCATTTGATGATGATTGCTTCTTAATTGGAAATGACAGGCTACTTATTTTTTAAACAAAAGCGGCGTGAATTGCAACATATGCAGCTACTGGTTATTGTTCATTTTAACCGGCCTGAGCAGATGCGAAAAAGTAAGTGAGCCCATCTTCCATTTACCGTTTTCTTTGATGTATACTTCGGTTACCATAAAAGGATTTGTAACTGTATTGCCACCAACCACTGCTTCCAGATCGATGTCGTTTAATAGTATGGCTGTGTTGCCAAACATATTTACTGCAACTGAATAAATTTCTGCTTTCTTATACCAGATGCCCCCGCTTTTAATGGTAGCAAGTTCCTGGGCTTTTCCCCAGCTTCCACCCATGTGAACGAACATGGACTTGTCATCAAACAGCATGTTCAAAGAGTCTGCATTCTTGTCTGCCATCCAATCCCATTTCTGTTTGGAAAGGTTAATGATCTCCTGCTGTTCGGATGTGTTATTGGCGGCTGTTTTGATTGTTTCCGTTGGTGGCTGCTGTGCATAGGACGATTGCACACTGATAATTAATAAAAACAGTTCAAGAATTTTTGCTTTCATGTGTTGTTAATTTATATGTTTTAAAATTGATAATCACTTTTATTATTGCAGTGCGTTAGACATCCAATCTTCTTTCTCCCAGCCACTTTACCATTGCAGGATCACGATGGTCGAAGAAAAGGCTTGCGTTTGTGTCCAGTGTTTTGATAGCTTGCATATCTTCAACACTTAGTTCAAAATCGAGGCTATTGAAGTTCTCTTCCATTCTTTGTTTTCGCACCGATTTTGGGATGGCAACAATACCTCTTTGTGTAAGCCAGCGAATGACAACCTGTGCAATTGATTTATTATATTTCTTTCCGATTGAAAGCAACAGCTCATTATGAAAGAGATTGTTCTTGCCTTCAGCAAAAGGCCCCCAACTTTCTATCTGTACATCATTTTCCTGTAAGAACTTTTGTGTTTCAATTTGTTGGTGAAAAGGATGTGTTTCAATTTGATTTGCGGCAGGAACAATTTCATTATGGATAATCAAATCAATAAGCCTGTCCGGATGAAAATTGCTTACGCCAATGGCTCTAACCCTTCCTTCTTTATACAAATCCTGCATGGCTCTCCACTCACCATATACATCGCCGAAAGGTTGATGAATAAGATATAAATCCAGGTAATCTAACTGCAATCGTTTTAATGAATTTTCAAAAGCTTTTTTTGTTCCTTCATAACCGTTCGATTGTATCCAGAGTTTTGTTGTGATGAAGAATTCTTCTCTTCCCAGGCCGCTTCTTTTGATAGCTTTTCCTACTGCCTCTTCGTTTTCGTATGACTGAGCGGTATCAATGAGGCGATAGCCTGAATGTATAGCATCAATTACGCTTCTTTCACATTCTGCTAAATCCTTTACCTGGAAAACACCAAATCCCAGGATGGGCATTTCAACACCATTATTCAACCTAACATTTCGCATAGTTTATTTCTTTTGACTATGCAAAAGTCTTAGCTTATTTCTGCCTGCATGTTATACAGATTACGGATTTATCTACCAATATTGCTGATTGGGAAATAACCCCTTGATGAAGGGTTGAATAAAGCTCTAATTTTGAATTAGAGAAAACGATAGTGTTATGGATAACATGAAAAGATTTGAAACAATTAGCGATTATAATGCCTTCAACAATAATGAAACGTTACACCCGCTGGTGAATGTGGTTGATCTGTCGAAAGCAAATCCACGACAAGGCGCAAAGATGTATTTCGGCTTCTATACTATATTCTTAAAAGAGGTGAAATGTGGTGATTTGCACTATGGCCGGTATACTTATGATTACCAGGAAGGCACATTGGTTTTTCTTGCACCGGGACAGGTAGCTGGCATGAACAGCAATGGAGAAACTTACCAGCCAAAAGGTTATGCGCTGGTATTTCATCCTGATTTAATATACGGCACGTCACTTGGACGGCATATTCAGGAATATACGTTCTTTGGCTATCAATCCAATGAAGCATTGCATTTATCGGAACGGGAAAGGAAAATCGTATTGGATTGTTTTGCAAAGATCGAATATGAATTAGAACATACTATTGACAAGCATAGTAAAAGATTGATCGTATCTAATATTGAACTGTTCCTGGACTATTGCATCCGTTTTTACGACCGCCAATTTATCACACGTGATACTATTCATAAAGGAATTTTAGAAAGGTTTGAGCATTTGTTGAACGGTTATTTTCAGACAGACAAACCACACACGATTGGCTTACCTTCTGTAGCTTATTGTGCCAATGAATTACATTTATCAACGAGCTATTTTGGTGACTTAATAAAAAAAGGAACAGGTAAAACAGCGCAGGATTATATCCAGTCAAAAGTGATTAACGTAGCTAAAGAAAGAATATTTGACCAAAGCAAATCAGTCAGCCAGGTAGCTTATGAATTAGGATTTAAATATCCGCAACATTTTACCCGGTTGTTTAAACAAAGGGTTGGCAGCACACCAAATGAATACAGGATGCTGAATTAAGAAATAATTGTATACTGAAAATCAAATAGAAATATTTTCTGAAACGTCACTCATTATTGTTTACCATTTATCTAAACCTAACAGCTTTCTGCCCAATGGTGAGAGCGCTGCGGTTTCATATTTGCTTTGTTCCCAGTTTCTCGGGTCACCTGGGAAAGCGTAACCTTCAGGTGCTTTTCTTTCTTTCCATGAAGTGATCCGCCATTCAAGCAAGGCTTCATTTTCTTCTTCAGCCGGCATCATGGAAATATACTGCGCCATGCGTACCTTATTGCCGCTTTTGTTGGCACGGATGCCATGTGGTTCTGTGCTGTTGAATATTAAAAGATCACCGGCTTCCATCGGCACTTTCACAATGTCAAAACCTGTAACATCCGGTTTAAAATGATCCCTGTCTTCAGGTTGTGTCAGCTTCCATGTTTCATAACTGCGGTACAATTCAGGCACGCATTGAAAACCGCCCATGTTTTCATCTGTTTGATCAGCCAGTGCCAGTACACCCTGCACATTTTGCGGTTTTGTTTCGGGGTCATAATCCCAATGAATAAATCCTTTGTATTCATGCCCGGGACGCATTGGAAAGTTCAGGTTAGCCCTGTCAATGGTGACCCATAATTTTTCGGTGCCCCATATATCTGCAAATGCCTGGTGCACTTTTGGAGATTGCCGGTTATCCCACAGGTACTGATGATTGTATACTTCCACCATACCGGTATTGGTTAGCTCTTTCATTTTCATTTCAGCTCTTGGCGGAGCATACCAGGTTTCAGGATCATCCTGGTCTTTTTCTTCAAACTCCCACAGAAAATCGGCCAGGCGTTTTGCCTGTTCTTTCGAAACAGCATTTTTAATAACGATATACCCGTTATGTATCCAGAATTTCCAGTCTTCCTCAGACAAAATTCCAAGCGATTCCCCATTACTGCGGTCGTTGAGTTTTACCTTACTGCTTTTGGAAGTGGAAGGATTACCCGGGATGTCTTTATGTGCATTTTTCGGCGCCATTGTAGCTGCCATTGTTTGTTGTTGCATATAACAGTTTTTAAATGATCTGATGGTACAAAGTTCAGCCTGCATAAAAGCTTTTGCACCTGCTTTAATGACCACTATTTGTTCTGTATTGACATCTTTTTTATTTTTTACTGTATTTATTGAACTTTACAGATAAATAGCGCGAATGAAAATTCAGAAGGAGATCGTGCTGCCGGGTCCCGGCCAGTCATTCAGATTATTTACGCCGAGTTTGAGAAACTCTTTTTTCTGGCATTATCATCCCGAATATGAATTGGTGTATGTAGAAGCGCTCACCGGTATTCGCCATGTTGGCCAGCATATATCAAGTTATATGGAGAGTGACCTGGTATTGATAGGACCGAATGTACCTCACCTGAATTTTGACTATGGCATTGAAACGGACTATCACCAGGTGGTGGTGCAATTGAAAGAAAATTTTTTAGGCGATGCATTCAAAGAAACACCTGAGTTCTCAGCCATTCATAAACTTTTTGAAAAAGCATACCTCGGGCTATCGTTCGGCGGCGAAACAAAACGGACCGTATCAGAAAGATTAAGGCATATGCAAGGCCTTTCTCATTTTGAACAGATCATCAGTTTGCTGGAAGTATTCCAGGTGTTGGCAAACTCAAAAGAAGTAATGGCGCTGAATGAGCGAGACACCAGCATCAAATTTTTTTTTGATGATAAGATAAGAATGGGTTCTGTATACAAATACATTCATGCAAACTATGATAAGCATCCGGATGTAAACGCAGTTGCTGCAAGCGTACATTTAAGTACTCCGGCTTTCTGCAGGTATTTTAAAAAGCAAACCAGGATAACATTCACAGATTTCGTGAATCAATACCGCATAACACAGGCAAAAACTTTATTGCTGAAAGGATTAACAGTTTCAGAAGCCTGTTATGAAGTGGGTTTTGAAAGCCTGTCGCATTTCAACAAAGTATTCAGAAAACTGGCAGGTGAAAATCCATCTGCTTTAAAGAAGCGGTATAATTAATACAATAAATACCCGTAACATTTTTTATTTGTATGCCTATAGCTGCAACCTTTGCTCATCAATAAAAATAAAAATGATCTGCGTAATTCAATTGATCTACATAAAAGAAGGGCAGGAAGAAATATTCCATCAATTCGAAGATATTGCCATACCGATAATCTCAAAATACAATGGCAGGCTTTTATTGCGTATAAGGCCTGATGAAAATTCTTTCATTGAATCTTCTATTGACAAACCTTATGAAATACATCTTGTTGAATTTGACGATGAAAAAGATTTTGAAGCCTTCTCAAAGGATGAGGAGCGAAAGAAATTTTTACACCTGAAAGAACAATCTATAAAAGCTTCGGTATTAATACAGGGAACGAAGCTTTAAAAAAAATATTGATCAAAAGACTAACTGCAGTTGTGCCCGGTATAACTGTTTGGAAGATTTTCTTCTTTGAAAAAATTGAAATAAGGGTTAATGCACAACGTTTGAATATAGGCATCACGGAACAATAGCTGAAGAAGCTGTAATACAAAAGCTCAAATCGAAGGAGATTCGCAAACACCAAAAAATAATAAATAAAGTGAGCAATCAAGGCATGTGAACGAAATACGAAGCATTCATCGAGACAAATAAAAATAATTATGCGCGAGATAATGCTGCATATCATCCGTTCCTGAAATGCAAAGCATTCATCCAAACAATTAAAAAATATTGTGCATGAGATAAAAGAAAGTAACAAATATCCGTAATGAAAATTATTGTTTTTAAAAGCAACTTGTTATGCAGAGACAAAAGTATAGGAAGACAATTTGAATGTTAAAGCATTATTGGAGAGAGTTAACAGCCTTCATATAAAAATTAAGTTGGTCGTTTATTCTTCAAACAGTTATGGCGCATCCATCAAAAAGAATTAAAGCTTTGGAAAAAAATTACATTTATACAACCTGTGCGTTTGCCTGTAACAATACATACTATATTTACAACACTGCCATAACTAAACTTAAATGAGCACCGTTAAAAAACTCATCCGCGCAGTGTCAGCAGCACGCGAAGCATACTTAAACGAGGTCAGTAATGTTACAGAATTACAGGCGCAGTGGAAACCTGCACCTGAAGTATGGAATATCACTGAAATTACCGAACATCTTTTCTGGGCAGAACATGGCGCTATTGCGGTTATGTGGAAAACAATTCATGCAATACGGGATGGTAAAACAGAAAGAACATATGATTTTGTTCATAAGGATTTGCCGGTTGAAGAGATCATCCGTCTCACCTGGCGGGAAAAAGAAATAGTTCCTGCAATGGCTGCGCCCAGGTTAGGTGGGCCTTTATCTTTCTGGAAGGCTTCTCTTGATAGCCTGCAACCTGTGCTGGAAGCATTTGGCAGCGACCTCCGGGAAATGGAATTAAGATTACAAGCTCACCCTCATCCTGTTTCAGGCCCGATGGATTTTCATCAACGCCTTGAATTTTACGCTTTCATATCAACAGGCACCGGAGCCAGGTTTTATGGCTGCTTAATGAAATGCCCTGATCGCATGTACAAAAAATAATCAATGCCTTTAATCAAGCTTGAAACAACAATTAACGCTGCAATTGAAATTTGTTTTGATTTATCAAGGAGTATTGACCTGCATAAAATTTCAACAGCCAAAACAAATGAAACTGCAGTAGGCGGCATTACAAAAGGTTTGATCAATTATAATGAGTTTGTAACATGGCAGGCAAAACATTTTGGTATCAGGCAAAAGCTAACATCAAAAATCACAGTTTATAACAGACCATTTCATTTTTGCGATGAACAAATAAATGGTGCATTTAAAAAAATAAAACACGATCATTATTTTTTTGAAAGAGACAATATGGTCTTAATGACTGACGATTTCTTATTTGAATCACCGTTCGGAATTGTAGGGCATACTTTCAATAAACTTGTTTTAACGGAATACCTGAAAAGATTTTTAATGGAACGAAATCAAATTATAAAAGATTATGCAGAAACAGGCAAATGGAAACAATTATTGCTTTAAGCTATTCTCAATATTTTAGGTTAAAGCAATGGCAATAATCTTTTTAATTGCAGACTTACTTTTTGTTTTCGCATTCATGAGCTTGAGCTAACCTGCAAACGTTTCAATTAATAAAATGTATCTTCAAATGCCAAACACTGCTGCAGTTTGTATAACTTTTAATCGTTGATCAAATGAACCAGGAAATTAAATGGCGCTCAAAGCCGGATTCACAGGATTACCCCGCTGCTCTGTCATATCTTAAACTGATATACACGGAAGATGCTGCTAAAAAATTTGTGGCACGTTTAAAGAAAACTTCAGTTACAAATTTTACGGCGAAAGATGTATTCCGGGCCTCTTCGCTTTCGCTGCCCGGCGTGAGTAATTTTCATGTAGAAAAAGACAGAAAGAAAATAAGAGAGGGGGAGAAGCTATCCCCGATTCTTCTTGTAAGAGATACAGCAAATGGCAGGGTTGTTATTGCCGATGGCTATCACAGGCTGTGTGCAGTCTATTCGTTTGATGAAGATGGAGTAATTCCATGCAGGATTGTTTAATTATATTTTGTTATATAGATACAAATAAGGCTTCGCAATTGCGAAACCTTATTGCGGTTGTAAAAATTGTATTACGGTTCTATAATCAGCTTTTGTGTTGTATAGTTCCCTTTATCATCAAACACTGTTATAAAATAAATCCCATTTGCATAATGAGAAACGTCTAATGTTGTTTGATTCATTTTTACCATTAATGATTTTTTCGGAGTTTTTTCAATTCCGACATTCGTCGGAACCGAACCGAAAGAGGCGCCTTATGTTACAATTGGTAACAACCTGAATTACACACGTTAATTATTCTGAAGCTCAGGCTAATTTTATATTTAAGGCGATTACAGCTATTTCTTAACCTGGCGCGTATGCGCAGGAGCGGGAGAGGTTTTATTTTGCCTTCTTTGCGCATTACTTCTTGGAACACCGCTCGGCAAAATCATATGAATCTCCGGTTACTTCTTTAGATGAGTTATGATAGTTTGAAAGAACGAAATTTACCTGGAAAGAAAATTATTTGGAATGCGCATACCCTGCTCATCATCCAATACCTTTTTCATAACTTTTTTTAATCTTACGGGAAGTATCTTTTTCTCTTCTTCTGTTAGCGGATGTACAATTTCAATGAATTCATCTTCATCATTATAGTAACCAAAATACAAATCGTAATAATCATTAAGGTGCAGGCGCACTGATATCTCTTTATCTTCCTCGTATTGATGGGTTGTAATGATTGACCATTGATCCTCTTCTAAAAAATCAAAATGTATTTCAACGGGATCTATAGTCAGTATTTCGGTTATTAATTTTTCAATTACATCAGCCGAATGATTTTTTATTAATTCTTCAAATGTCATAATCGGGTTTCATAAATGTCATTGAAGATAAAGATTATCCTTGCATATATGGCATTTCTCAATTTAAACACTAAATATTTGCGCTATAAATTTCTGCAATGGCGCTTTTATTTAATAACCACTCACAATATTTATTTAGAATAATTGACAAACTCCAAACGTTTGCGCTGGTTGTGCTTATGTGGATTCTCCTATTACTACCCTTAAGCGAAGCAGCGTGAGATGTACTGCAACTGGTAAAACATTTTAACTACAGATTAATAAAAAGTTTTTAGAATTTAATATGAATACCTTTAACAGCAAATAAAGAACATGAAAGAAAAAGGAACAGTAAAGTTTTTTAATGAATCAAAAGGTTTTGGTTTTATAACAGATGGCAAAGGGAAAGACTATTTTGTACATTCTTCAGCGCTTAACGGGTCTGTATTAACAGAAGGTACAAAAGTTGAATTTGAAAAGAGACAAGGACAAAAAGGTCTTGAAGCTTTTAATATATCTGTGATCAGTTAACGGGTTTTAAATGCTTATAACTACTTTGACGAAGTGTTATGCAAATTCTTATTTAAAATAAATGTTTTTTTCCCGTTCACTGCTGCGCATCCTGCATAAGTTACTTTATTATGAGAGCCTTATAACAACATAATAAAGCAACTAAACCCATCTCCGGATGGTAGGAGTTTTATGTACAGAATATAAAAAAAGCTATTGATAATAAGTTAGTGTAAATTAAAAATCCCGCCAACGGCGGGATTTTTATAAATTATATAAGCGCTTATATATTATTTTGCTTTATCAAAATTTTCCTGCACTTTATTCCAGTTGATCACGTTCCATATTGCACCTAAATAATCAGGGCGTTTATTCTGGTATTTCAAATAATAAGCATGTTCCCAAACATCAATCCCAAGTACCGGGGTACCTTTTACATCAGCAACATCCATTAAAGGATTATCCTGGTTAGGTGTTGAAGTAATCTCTAATTTTCCATCTCTTGAAATCAACCAGACCCAGCCGCTGCCGAAACGCCCAACACCTGCCGCATTGAATTTTGTTTTGAATTCATCGAAAGAACCAAATGTGCTGTTGATAGCTTCAGCCAAACTTCCCGAAGGTGCACCACCATCACTTGATAAAATATCCCAAAAGAACGTATGATTCCAGTGGCCGCCTCCATTGTTACGAACAGCCGGGGAAATCTTGCCTGCACTGGCAACCAGTTCTTCAAGTGATTTATTTTCGTTATCAGTACCTGCAATTGCCTTATTCAGATTATCAACGTAAGCCTGGTGGTGTTTGTCGTGATGAATTTTCATTGTTTGTTCATCTATGTGCGGCTCTAATGCATCGTATGCATACGGCAGCGGAGGTAATGTAAATGCCATAATTATTGATTTTTAGATTTCTGATTTAATGATGTATGATTTACAAAAAATCTTATTTATAAAGGATAACAAATTTAATGCGAGGTAATGAAACCAGGGTTAATTCTTTCTTATATCGGAAATTAGCCCTGTTGATGATTGATTTTATGAAAAAGTGTCAGCCACCTCATCTTTTTTGTTGAAAAAAAGTTTTCATTATTGCAGCACATTCTTCTTTCAGAACACCTGTTCTTATTTTTGTTTTTGGATGAAAAGGAAAATTAGGTTGCGTTATACGGCGATGACCATTCTTTTCATCATCAGCTCCCCAAATCAAACGATCCAGTTTACTCCAATACATAGCGCCGGTACACATTAAACAAGGTTCAACTGTTACATACAAAGCAGCATCAGGCAAATATTTGCTTCCTAAAAAATTATACGCTGATGTAAGCGCAAGTATTTCTGCGTGTGCGGTTGAATCGTTCAATCGTTCTGTCATGTTATGTGCCCGGGCAATGATCTTTTGATTGATAACAATTACTGCTCCAACAGGAATTTCATCTTCGTCAAAAGCTTTCTCTGCTTCACGCAAAGCCTGCTGCATATAGTATTCATCATTCAATAACATTAGTTGCTGTTTGAAAAATTTCCCGCATCCACATCATGAATAAAATTGATGATACCGGGATAAAAATGTTTCTGATCATCCCACATGGCGAGATGGCTTCCTTCAGGGCAATACAAATATCTTCCCTGCCTAACCTGTTTGCTCATCCAATCCATATAACCAGGATCCATCGTGTCATACTTTGCACCCACCATTAGTGCAGGAACAATTATCTGCGGAAGTTTTTTGCTAATATCCCAATTGATCAAACGGCCGCCCGTTTTAAATTCACTTGGCCCCTGCATCATAACATAAATAGCAGGGTTATAATGCTTGAATGCTCGTTTCAGCGGATCGGGCCAATCTGCCAAACGACATAAATGTTGTTTATAAAATTCATTGAACACTAATGTTTGATAAGTTGAATCTCCGTACTCGTTTTTATCTTCATAAGCCATCAAAGAATCAACTAATGATTTACGCATCTGGCTGCGTAGTTTAAGATTATACTTTGCATATTCAGGAATACTTGCCATCATATTGCAAACAATCAATCCTTTTAAATTCTGCTGGTACTTCAACGCATACTCCATTGCAAGAATGCCGCCCCATGAATTTCCCAGTAAATAAAAATTGTCTTTATTTAAATTAAGCGCTTTACGTACCTGTTCCACTTCATCAACAAACCTGTCTGTTGTCCACAAACTGCTGTCTGTTGGTTGATCGCTGTAATAAGAACCCAACTGATCATACTCTATCATTTTAAAACCCTGTTGCGGAAAAAAGCTTTCAAAACATTCCATGTATTCATGTGTGAAAGCAGGGCCTCCATGCAGCAACAAAATTTTTATACGCGGATTATTACCGATGGTTTTCGTCCAGACTTTAAATGTACCAACAGGTGTTGTTATGAGAATCATTTTAACGCCCGCAGTTTGAACGCCGCTATCCTGCGGAGCAAAATAATCTGCAACCGTTATGGTGGTGTTGTTTTTATTTTCTGTGCATGAAAAAAATACAATGCAAACTACAGCGAATATAAAAGCTCTCATAAAGCATAATTGTAATAATAAAAATACAGCAGGAAATACTAATCGCTTTTCTCTGTATGTTTTGCGTTTTTCTTCTCCCTGTGTTTCTTTTCTTTCTTATAACCATTGAAAATATCTAACCCAACCTTAATCTGGCCATCATCGCCTGTTTTTGCTCTCAGGTTAACACTCTTTCCTGGCTTGGCATTCTTATCAATATTTCTGAAATCATCAGGACTGCTTTTAAGACTCGAAAAAGGAACCTGTATTAAAATATCAGTTTTGTTTGAAAAACTGTAAACACCTTCTATATACATTACCAGTGCAGAAGAAATAACAGGCATGCGATGAATATAAATATCGCCATTCTTTATATCGAATGTATCGCTTAGCTCTGTAAACTGAATATTGTTCAGATCGCGGTTTTTGAACACATATTTCTGGATGCCTAATATGGGTTTGAAATTAATGAGTGAAGCATCTTTAAGCAAGAATTGCATCTTGCCATTCATTGTAGAAGGAACAAATTTCCCTGACCGGTTTATGTTGGCAGCAATACTCGCCTTTGCAGTCAATACGCCATTTATATTGGCATAAGTGAGTGATGTTTGCCCGAAGTTATCAAAGGCATAAAAAAGTTTTCGCACATTCATATGCTGCAGGTTCATTTGAATGTTTGCCTGGCTTACAGCATCATCAATATGGTGCACTTTTGCACTAAGATCAAGGCTGCCATCAGCATGTTGCAGATAGGCTTTTTGAACTTCCCAGTTATCACCATTAAAAGATAGATTGGCAATAACATTACTTGCCTTGAACTTATTGAGTGATAATTGCTGCGCTTTAAGACTAACGCTTACAACACCATTCTCCATTGCATCATCAACAGCATTAAAAGTTGTAATAAAACTTTTTTTCTTTTTGGATGAAGTTTTTGCCTTTCCAAACATTGAACTGAAGCCTGACATATCAATGGCAGGAGAATATACATTGCAATTGATGTTTGCCTTGCCCGGCTCTTTATCAGATATCCTGTTTAAATTTTTGCCATCGAGATCTATGGTGAAGTGATTTGTATTTACATCACATTTAAAATTATGCATTGTAAGATTGTTGCCTATTATAAAAAGCTTGCCGTTACAATCTGAAAAAGTTACATCACGGGGCAGGTATACTACTTTACCATTTTGAATTTCTATCTCTGCATTCAAAAGATTTAGCAGGTAAGGATCGGGAACAAGCGGCCCGTTATAAGCGAGGTATAATTTCGCATTGCCTTCAACAAAACTCAACGTGGCAGAACCAAGCGCTTCATCCAATTGCGGCAATGTACATTGCGAATAAAATTCAAACTTAATAAGCGGCTTTGTTAAGTTGGTTACAATAATCTTAGGTGTGTTTAATTGTATAGCTCCCCACTTACTTGTAAAGCTGGTAATCGTAACTGTTGAGTTTGAATCATCCGGTTGTATGCCTGTATTTACCTGGTTAATATAAGAGCCTGAAAAATTGCAGTTATTTAAATTAACTACCGGCGTTGTTATATTATTATTCTCTGTTTTGAAATCAACATGCACCGACGGATCCCCTTTTTTAGCTAAAGAGCCACTGACGGATGCAGTAACATCAACCGGCTCGGTAAGATTCATCGCTGAAAGCTTTGTTCTTGTTTTTGGCTTTAATACACTTAATGCCGCCGCGTAAGAAATTTCTTTTGTTGTTGCATTGATATTAAACTGCGCTTGTTTGAAATCGAATTTTCCTTTAATGATAAAAGGCTGTGATTGTATTTTGATCTTTGACTCGTTAATTGAAAGCACCTTATTGCTTGTATCAAATTCCAGTTTCCATTTACCACTTAATTGTTGGTTCTCCATCCAGTAACCTTGCGGAAAATTAAAGCCAAGCCCGCGCAAAAAAATGTCGCCGTCCATAGATATATGATACTTTGAACCGGTAAGGCTTGCATCAATTTCAACGTCATCAAACCTTCCTGCGAAGCGTTTTTTCTTAACGCCATCTTCTATTACAACAACAACATTCTTTAACGAAAGTTCTTTTAAAATTACCGGCTTTTTACCGCCCTGTTTTTCAGGTTTTTTCTTCGGTTGTAAAACATAAGTATTGTTATAGCCTTCTGCATCGGTGAACGAATGTATCAGTGCATCTTCTATGGTAATAGAACTTATTTTAACCTTGTTACCGATAAGTCCGAAAAAACTTGCTGTTCCGGTTATCTCACCTGCTTGTAAAAACGGCCTGTGGTAAAAAGAATCGCTTATCGTTACATTATTCAAAGTGATCCCGATATCGGGAAACGTGCGCCAGATGCTTATGTCAGCTTTGTCAACTTTTAATTCGCCAAGAAAGGTTTGCTTTAAATTCTCATTAATAAAACCAAGTAACTTTTCGCGTGAAGATGAAAGATAAATGCTGACGCCTGTCAACAATAAAAAATATAGAGTTCCTGCAACAGCAATAACCCGGAGCAATATGCGCACTATTCGTTTGGAAATATTTATTTTAAACTTTCGTCTTTCTGTCATAGGTTATACTCCTCATTACAAAAAACCCCTTTTTCACAGGGGCATTTGCTTAGAATTTATTGTGAAGAATGTATGGTAACATACTTCTCCATGTTGGCCAATCGTGATTAACATCAGGCCCCCAGATATCGAGATCATGCCAGATGCCTTTATTCCACAACACCTGCGAGAACCTGCGATTGGCTTCAGGATCCTCAAAAGAACCGCTGCCCGTATAAATGTGGATATGATGACTTGATTTTATTTTATTCAAGTACCATTCATCGGTTAAGTTAGGAATATAATGTATAGGGCTGTTATAATAAACCTGGTCGTCCCAAAAACCTTTAGTGTATTCCGTAAGATCATATACACCGCTCATACTTATGGTACCGTTGATAAGATCAGGCCTTTTTAAAAATAAATTCATCGCATGCAAAGCTCCAAAAGATGCGCCACATGTGAAGATAAAAGTATCACTGCTGGTATTGTTTCGAATGAACGGAACTACTTCGTTAAAAACATAATTATTAAAATCATTCTGGCGAATGGCTTTATGTTCAGGCAACATTTCATTGTTCAGCCAGCTTTCTTTATTTATACTGTCAATACTAAACACCTTTACTTTTCCTGAATCAATAAAGGGTGCAAGTGCATCTATCAGTTGAAAACGCTCATACTCCAAATAATCTGCAGCAGCAGTTGGTATCAGCAATAAAGCAAATCCAAAAGAGCCATACGTTGCTATCGGCATTTCTTTATTCAGTGAAGGACTATACCATGACGTAATTTCTCTTTGCATAAATTGAATTTATATTTTTATGTATTTAGCTTTTGTACCCTGATTAAACACGGTTGCGTCGCACACTGCAACTTCACCAATTCTGTTCAGCAATTACAAACAAACTTTTTTTACTTCATGCCACAGGTCGCGAAAACATTGCGCTGCATAACTGCTGTTGGCATATTCAAACAACGGTTGTTGATGAATGCCCATCTTCTCTACATCACTTAAATACGGAATATAACTTTTAAAGAACAGCTTTTCTTTATAAAACTGTTGCATTACTTCATGATGCAGGTTTTTTCTGTGATCAACCATGCTGAAAAAACATTTCAGCCTGTTTTTATCCAGCTCATTATTTTCAAAATATTCCATTACTGTTTCAAAAGAATTGATAGAAAGTGTTGTTGGAATATTTGGCATCAATATCCAGCCAGCCGCATTAAAAATATTTTCGTGCAGTAAAGAAATACCCGGCGGACAATCGAGTATTACAATATCAAAACCTTTTAAGCCGCTTAATAAAGATTTTATTTTTTTCCTGCTGTGTTTTTGTTCGCTCAGCAAAGTATCTGTATTCCTTGCAGAAATATCAGCCGGAATAACCCATAGGTTTTCAAACACTGAAGCCTGAACAGCATCTTTTATATCAAGTGCTTCTTCAAATATTTTTTTTGATTCGTTCTTAATGTTTGCTTTTACATTAAGATAATAAGAAGATGAACCCTGCGGATCAAGATCCCATACAAGTGTTTTATATCCGTCTGCTGCAGCAAGATAGGCAAGGTTAATAGCAGCCGCTGTTTTACCTACGCCACCTTTCAGATTATATAAAGCAAAAACTGTCATGCTTTAAAAATACAAGTTTTAATAATAGCAGCCCATCCCAACCCTTTACAAAAGGAAAGGCTTACAAGTCACTGATAATTTAGTGTTACTATAATAATTTAGAGATTACAAAATTCTTTTGGTTGTTAAATACATGTTCATGCGCTACAAAATAATAGTGTCTTCCAGGTCCCTCTTCCTGGGAGAGGGATTTAGGGAGAAGCTCTTTATTCCTCTCTCAAATGTTTTCCTGTAAGATGAATGAACACATCTTCGAGATTTGCCTGTTTCACTTCTTTCGGTTTTTCAAATCCTGTATCTACCAACTCATCTATCAGTTTATCAGGCGAAGCCATTGCAATGATATTTCCTGAATCAATAATTGCAACACGATCGCACAATATTTCTGCTTCATCCATATAATGCGTGGTGATAATAACCGTTGTGCCTTTGCTGCGAATTTCTTTTATCAAATCCCAGAGATTACGCCGCGCCTGTGGATCAAGGCCTGTAGTAGGCTCATCCAGAAAAATAATTTTTGGTTTATTGATAAGCGTTGTAGCGATAGAAAAACGTTGCTTTTGTCCGCCACTGAGCTCTTTGAATTTTGCCTTTGCTTTATCGCGCAGGTTTACAGTATCGAGCAAATTCATTGCATTTACCTGCTCATTATATAATCCTGCAAAAAGATGAATTAATTCAGTAAGATTTAAGCCCGGGTAATAACCGGAAGTTTGTAACTGTACACCAATTATCTTTTTTATTTCATTTGGTGAATGATCAAGATTAAAACCATCTACTATTATTTCTCCTGAAGTTTTCTCACGCAAGGTTTCAATAATTTCCAGCGTTGTTGATTTTCCGGCGCCATTCGGACCAAGCAAGCCAAATATTTCACCTTCAAAAACTTCAAAACTTATCCCTTTAACGGCTTTAAAATCTCCGTAATGTTTTACGAGGTCTTTTACTGTTATAATTGAGGTTTGTTGCATACAAAAAAAGTAAACGTATTAAATTTTTGTTCCGGTAAGAAATTTATCTGCTGTATTTACAAATTGGCAAATATCTTTGGGCATATCCCATGCAAGACAAAGTAACTGTTATTTACATTATTTCAGACAGACGCTCCGGTTCAACACTGCTGGAAAATATCCTATCCAAATCAATGCAAACAGTTTCCGTGGGAGAACTCGCTATGTTAAAAGGGCATATTGCAAAAGAAGGTCCCGGCGAAATCTGGAACTGGGCATGCAGTTGCGGAAAACCTGTTTTTGAATGCGAATTCTGGAGCAAAGCGCTTTCGGGTATTTATAATGACTCGTTCGAAACTAAAATAACCTGGCCGTATAAATCATCTAAAGTTTTATTGTCGTCTTTATCAGGATTGAATGCAAAGAGTACTTTGCTAAAGCTGATCAGCACCAAAAAAAATAAAGAAACAATCAAAATCCTGAACATGCTTTATAAAGCAATAGCAAATGTTTCGGGTAAAAAATTTATTGTTGATTCTTCCAAAGATCCATTGCAGGGTTTAGCCGTTACGCAATGCCCGGATGTTGACGCAAAATTCATCTGGCTCTCAAGAGATCTGCGCGCCATCACTTTTTCAAAACTGAAAAGATGGAAAGTGAATAAGCGTTCTGATAAAAAACCCCTGGAAACATTAACAGATAGTTTCTTTTTTAAAAAAGTTTGTGCGGCAGCAATAAATTCAATCAACAAAAGCAATACAATAAAAGTTGATTACGAAGCACTTGCGGCAAATCCGCAGGCCGAACTTGACAAGGTATGCAGTAAATTAGGACTTGAAAAATTTACAGCGCCTGCGTTTATGGAGTTATCAAACGACCATACTATTGCCGGCACGCCGGGCAGGTTTGAAAGAAAGCCTATTGCGGCAGATAATTCATGGAAAGACTTTTACCAGGAACATACCATGCTGAATACTTTAGGCAAGGTTTTAAATTCATTATGAAAATGAGTGACAGCAGGCAATTAAAAGACTTTTTTATTTTAACTGCGCCGCGCAGCGGCTCAACTGTATTAACAAGAACACTCGATCAGCATCCGCAGGTATTTTGTGCGGGTGAACTGTTTCATCCTTCAGATAAAATTTATCATCCTGAATGGCATTTCCCTTTTATCGGCACTAAAAAAAAGAAAGGATTTTCAAGGAAAATATTTTCTGTTACCAATTATATTAATGGATATATTTCCGGTGTAAGCTTTATAAAAAAATTTTACAGTACGCGTAACGAAAAAACCATTCGTGGTTTTAAATTAATGATGGGTCATACAAAAGATTTTCCAACTGTTTGGAATTATCTTAAAGATCATGAACTGAAGATAATCGTACTCATAAGAAAAAATACTTTCCGTGAAGCATTATCCAGCTTCAGGGCGAGAAAGATCGGCGTTTTTCATTCTGCAGAAGATTCATCACTGGCAAATAAAAAAATAAATATTGATGCGGCTTTGCTTAAAAAAAGAGTGGATGAACTCGAAGCTGTCAATGCAAATATTCTGCGTTTAAGCGAAGGCAAAAACCGTATTGTTATTACATATGAAGAATTTGAAGAATGGCAAACAATGCTGGATAAGACTTTTGATTTTTTAGGTGTTGAAAAAATTGAAATGCAGCCTGAGCTTAGAAAAATAAGCGCAGAAAACTGGAGGAACGGCGTTGAAAATTACCATCAGGTAGAAACTGCTATGCAAGAAAAATACGCGCATTTTCTAAAGTGATTTCAGGTGTTTACCTTTGTACAGAATTCCATACCATTGAAATAAACTGTGATGACCAAATTTATTATTTTCACTTTACCACGAACAGGTTCAACGTTGTTAAGCAAATCGTTGAATAAACATCCTGAAATTTTCTGTGATGATGAAATATTTCATTTTTCTTTTCGCGATTATTTCAGCGTAAATCAATTCAGGTTTTTAAAAATCCCCTTTGTTCCTAAAAAAATAAATTATATTATTAATTATCCTTCAACTTATCTGCGTCTTCCGGGTTTCTTGAAAAAATATTTTATCAATAAAAAAGGCGAAGCTTTTAAAGCAAGAGGTTTTAAACTCATGTACTATCAAACTTTGTACACGCCGGGATTAATTGATTACCTTAAAAAAAATAATGTAAAAGTAATATTGCTGTTGCGTGAAAACATCTTGCGCAATGCCTTAAGCGATTTGCGCGCCCGTGCTACAGGCATTTATCACCACCAGGAGGATAATGAAGAGCAACGTTCAGGCCTGTCAAAATTGAATGTTGATACAGATGCACTAAAGGCAAAGATGAATGACATTGTTCGCCAGAACAAAAAGCTGGAAGATGTTATTCATGATATGGATTATATAAAGATCCGCTATGAAGATTTTGCGGATTGGGACAGTACTATGAATAAGATCGCAGACTTTTTGCATATCTCCCGTCAACCGGTTAAGGCTGGTGCTAAAAAATTAAATCCTGACGCTTTGCAGGACATGATAGAAAATTACAATGAAGTGGAAAGCTGGCTTAGGCAAAACAATTACGTAGAATTTGTTGTATAGAAGCTTCTCCCTAAATCCCTCTCAAAAGGAGAGGGACCTTGTAATCATCTTGTTCTTATAACAATATTTTAATTATTTGGCTTCAGAAGTCCTTCCCTTTGGGAAGGGTCTGGGAGGGGCTAATAAAAAAGCTGCTCTTTCCAGAACAGCTTTTTATTAAATTCTATTTTATCATTTTAAGCAGTTGCTTCTGCTTTTTTTGTAGCCCATTCAATTAAAATATCAGCCACTAACGGACGGGAAAATTCTGAAGGCGGACGCTGGCCATTCGCTAGCATTTCTCTTACTTTAGTTCCGCTTAAAGAAACAGTTTCAGGATCTTTAGGCGCTGTTTTGGAACTTGCCATGCTCTCAGTGTTTTTGCACCAGAAAGTATTTTCAAACTTCAATATCTGCATGCTCATTTCAGGTCCTACTTTATCCATGATAACCTGCGCATCATATGTACCATAGTAATTACCAACACCGGCATGATCGCGGCCGATGATCATGTGCGTGCAACCATAATTCTTACGGATCAATGTATGATTGATGGCTTCACGCGGGCCTGCATAACGCATTGCTGTTGGCAACACGCTTAATTTGGTATTGTCGGGATTGAAGTAATTATCAATTAATGCTTCGTAGCATTTCATGCGTACCGGTGCAGGAATATCGTCACTTTTTGTTTCGCCAACAATAGGATGAATTAAAGCGCCATCAACAATTTCCTGTGCACATTTGATCAAATATTCATGTGCGCGGTGAATAGGGTTACGTGTTTGAAAAGCCACAACAGTTTTCCATCCGCGTTTCTCAAATTCAGCGCGTGTTTCTGAAGGATCAAGAAAATATTTATCAGCAATGTCTTCTTTACGTAAAGGCCTGTTCACCATTTCAAGCGGGCCTGCAATGAACTTATTGCCACCGCGTTTAATAGCTGCTACACCCGGGTGTTTATCTTCTGTTGTACCAAAACATTTTTGTGCAAAATTGTCAAGGTCTAATTCAAATTTCTCATCAACAGTCATTACGGCTAAAACATTGCCTTCTTTATTCAGCAAAGCAATTTCTTCGCCTTCTTTAATATTATCATATTGATCGCCGGCAGGCAAAGGAATTGGAATACCCCATGCAAGTCCGTTGGTTAATTTCATATTTTCAATAGCTGATTCGCAATCAGCTTTGCCCATAAAACCGGTGATTGGGCTGAAGGCGCCGATGGCGATCATTTCAACATCAGCACCATAACGGTCTTCAATTGTTAACTGGAAAAGGTTTTTTGCTTTTGCTTCAAGCTCTTCTTTACGCGCTCCTTCAGCAATTCTGTTTACAAGTGTTCCGCCGTGTGGTTGATTCATGTATATAATTTTTTTGTTGGTGAATAATTATGCTTTCTCGATGTAGCCATTTTCTTCAAGATAATTCAATACCACATCAGCACTTTCGTCAAGCGTTTGACTGCCTGTGTCTACAGTAAGTTCGGCATCTAAAGGAGCTTCGTACGGATCGTTTATACCCGTAAAATTTTTGATTTCTCCGGCACGGGCCTTTTTATATAAGCCTTTTGTATCACGGTTTTCGCAAACATCAAGTGAAGCAGATACATAAATTTCAATGAATTCTCCTTCTTTCACCAGTTTACGAACCATTTCACGGTCTTCATTATAGGGAGAAACGAAAGCGGTAGAAACCAATGCTCCTGCATCAACAAATAGTTTGGCTACTTCGCCAATTCTGCGGATATTTTCTTTGCGGTCTTCGGCAGTAAAGCCAAGGCCTTTATTCAAACCCATGCGGATATTGTCGCCATCAAGTACATAAGTATGATAACCTCTTTCAAATAATTTCTCTTCAACTTTATTTGCAAGGGTTGATTTTCCGGCACCGGAAAGGCCTGTGTACCAGAGAATAGCAGATTTATGACCGTTCATGCGGTGACGATCATCTTTGGTGATGGTGGCATTATGCCAAACGATGTTTTTTACAACTTCCATGGGCGATTTTTTTTAAATTTTGCGCGAATGTAAGGCTATACGCGTAAAATTCCTATTAGAGCCATAGATATTTAGGAATAGGAAGTTCAATTACACATGAACAAATAATAAAAAAACCGGTTGGCGGGTTATTTTGACAGTTACATGAAAGCCAAACGAAATAAAGGCAACTTTTATTCCGAAATATAAGAAAGCATAAACGTATACCTCCTGGCTGTACCGGTCAGCCACAATTATCCATCCCATGTACTTACCCGGCAGCTTATTTTGGCGAATTATCCTCGTTATATAACCGATATTTCTTCGATCTATTGGATCGAAGAAATATCGAAGTTATATCGAACAAATGAGCCTGCAGGTAGGGTGTCTTATCCTGAAAAAACTTTAGAGGCCAGGGTGATATTGCTGAATGGGTTTTACCAGGGAAAAGGTTTACAAAATGGAAGATTTTGAAATATGATAGCCAAATATCTCTTCTGTGCCATCTTTTATAAAAAATCCTGCCAATGGGTTAAAAAAATATTTTATATATATTAGTCGATTATATTTGCGCTTTATAAAAATTAACCCAAAAAATTATGAGAACAAAAACCCAAACCTTGGCTACATACCTTTGTGCCTTGCTCATTACAGTACAATTTTTTTCTTGTAAAAAAGATGATTCAAGCCTTACCAAACCCTTAAACTCAGAAACTACTGCCAATGCCATTTCGGATTCTACTTCTGATTCATCGTTGTTAAGAGGCCTGGTTGCCTGGTATACATTTAATGGGGATGTGCTTGATCATAGCGGCAATAACAACAATGTAATTTTCAATTCCGCAACGCCGGCAAAAGGTAAAGCCGGGCTAGCCAAAACCGCTTACGCATTTGATGGAACAAGCAGTTATATGCAGATAAATAATAGTAACTCTATTAATCCTGTAAAAATCTCTTTATATGCTTTAGTTAAGCCCACAGGATTCTATCAAGGTGCTTGTCATGGTAACCGCATTCTTTCTAAAGGTGATAATGATTATGATAATGGCAGATATTTATTAGGCTATGATGACCAGCCTTATTACAACTGGCAGGGTTGCGACATGCCTGTACAAAACAATCGTGAAAATTTTTACGGAAGTTATGGCGATGGCTCTAATGCATCAGGAGCAACTTACTTTAAAAACTATATTAAATTAAACAATTGGTATAGCCTTGTATATACTTTCGACGGAGTATATTCAAAACTTTATATTAATGGAAATCTTTTAAGTAAAGTTACTATGTCAACTACTTTTAATGCAAGCACAAATCCTTTGTTCATAGGAAGAAATCAAGATCCTACATTTCCCTATTACTTTAAAGGTTTGATTGATGAACTAAGAATTTATAAAAGAGTTTTAAATGCAAGCGAAGTAGCAGCATTATCAAATAACTAATTAAATTATTCTTTTAAGGAAAGGCTGTTTCAAAAAAATGAAACAGTCTTTTTATTTAAATTACCTAAAAGAGAAAATTTTATATATTTATGAGTAAAAATTTTTAAAATCATTTTAAACATTAACTATGAAAAAAAAGACATTCGCACCTTACCTCACAACTTCACTGACAATCATTGCAGCCATTATTTTTTTTATTGCTTGCAATAAAGAAGCAACTAATCAAACCCGGTTAAATGCATCCAATACCGAAAACGCAGATGCAAAAGTTAGTCTTGTAGCATGGTATACTTTTAATGGCGATACAAAAGATCACAGTGGCAATGGAAATGATGTAATTTTTAACAGTGCCACACCAACAGTTGGTAAAGATGGCCAACCTAACACTGCTTACTATTTTGATGGAACTGAAAGTTACATGCAGGTTGCTGATGATAGTTCATTAAATCCTAAACGCGCCGTAACATTGTTTGCAGTTATTAAACCAATGGGCTTTTACCAAGGGCAGTGCCATGGAAACAGAATTATATCTAAAGGCTATAATGATTTTGCCAGCGACCGGCTTGATTTAGGTTACGATGACGCACCGTTTTATCAGTACCAGGGATGTGATTTACCGGTGAGAGAAAAATATGAAAGTTCTTATGGAAGTTATGGAAATGGATCTTCAGCTACGGGAGGAAGAGACACCACTGAATACATCAAAACCAATAAATGGTATGTTTTGGTTTATACATACGATGGTACAACATCTAAGTATTATATAAATGGTGTTTTAAAAGATTCTGTTGTTGCATCAACAACTTTTAAGCCGAGTGGCGATCCTCTTTTTATAGGGAGAAATCAGGATCCTTCATTTCCATATTATTTTACTGGTGTAATTGACGAAATCAGAATTTACAGAACAGCAATTGATCCGTTAACTGTCCAACAATTAAGTAATACTTTACTCAAAAATTAATAATTAACACTAAAAAATTTTTTTTATAAAGCCGTCTGAATAGACGGCTTTATCTTTTTTAATTATACCAATAATTCGCTTCTTATTCATTCATAAAGAAAGGATTATATTTATTTCTCAACATTTTTTTTAGACCTATTAAACTTTAATTATAAAAAAAAATTTCAATTGCCCTTTTCAATGTTTTCTTTAATCACCATTGCTGCCACTACTCTCCTTTTTTCATGTAGTAAAGAAGGAACGAATCAAAGGCAATTACAAGCCTCTGGCACAGAAAATGTATTTGCAAAAGCAAATCTTGTTGCGTGGTATACATTTGATGGCGATACAAAAGATCATAGCGGTAATGGTAATGATGCGGATTTTAATTCGGCGGATACCAACTGCAGGAAAAAACGAAACTGCTAATACCGCTTATTTGTTTGACGAAGCAAGCAGCCATATGATCGTTCCAAATTCTGCCTCTTTAAATCCTTCAATCAGTATTACCATTATTACAGGTGCAACCACTTGGGTTTATCAAGGCTAATGTCATTCAACAGGATAATCTCTGTAAAGGCTACAATGTATTTGTTAACGTTAAAAATAATCATTACTTTAAACGCTTTATGCTGCGCAGAAAACCTAAAACCGAGGTAGAAACAGGTTTACTCGCCCTTGCTCATAATTTAATATTAAGAAGGAAAGCAGCCTGTAAAAGACTTTCCCTTCATTTTCGCCTGGCAATAATATTTTTTCTTTCCATTTAAAGACTATCCCAAAACTTCTGAAATAAAAAAAACGGCCCATGTGTTTTGAGACGGCCTCCTTTATTTGTTATAACCTGTTATTTTGTAATATTGCATCTCAAAAAATTTCGTGTCTGGTTTAAAATCATTATATCAGCCTTTTGCAAAATTACTTGCCTCTAGAAAGCTCTATTTATCAAAATCGTTACAGTTTAGTTCATTATTCAAACAAGAACTTGCACATAGTTTAGATTTTGTTCGTTATACCACATTAGAACTTTGTTGCAATGAAATAAAAATGAATAATGTTGCAGGCAATATTGCTGAATTAGGAGTGTATAAAGGAGATTTTGCAAAACGCGTAAATCAATTATTTCCCAACAAAAAATTATATTTATTTGATACGTTTGAAGGATTTGATCAAAAAGATATTTCAACTGAAAAACAAAATTCTTTTTCAAGTGGTGAACAGGATTTCTCTGATACAAGTGTTGAGTTAGTTTTAAATAAAATGAAGTATCGAAGTAACTGCATTATCAAAAAAGGCTTTTTTCCTGAGTCCGCTACTGATGTTGACGATAAGTTTTGTTTTGTAAGTATTGATGCTGATTTATATGAACCGATTTTAGCAGGTTTGAAATTCTTCTACCCAAAACTTGAACCAAAAGGTTACATATTTGTGCACGATTTCAATAATGATTTATACAAAGGCGCCAGGAAAGCTGTACTTGAATTTTGCGCAGAAAACAATATCGGTTATTTACCGATTCCAGATAGCGGCGGAAGTGCAATAATAACAAAATAGATGGCTTTATTATTGTAATTTCGGTATCCTCATTTATGGCTGAAAATAAAGTTAACCTGGAAATACAACCAGACGATTCCATAGAAGTTTACGGCGCGCGTGCACACAACCTGAAAAACATTGACATCATCATTCCAAAAAATAAGCTGGTAGTAATAACCGGTATCAGCGGCAGCGGAAAATCTTCGCTGGCTTTTGATACCATTTATGCAGAAGGTCAGCGCCGCTACATGGAAACTTTCGGCGCCTATGCCCGCCAGTTCATCGGCGAAATGGAAAGGCCTGACGTTGACAAAATAACCGGGCTTTCACCCGTAATTTCCATCGAACAAAAAACAACAAACAAAAATCCACGCTCAACTGTTGGAACGGTTACCGAGATATATGATTTCATGCGCCTGTTATATGCGCGCATTGGCGAAGCTTTCAGTTACAACACCCACAAACAAATGGTGAAGTGGAGTGAAGAAGAGATCGTAAATAACATCTTTCAAAAATTCAGTGACAAAAAGATCTCGTTGCTCGCTCCATTGGTGCGTGGAAGAAAAGGTCATTACCGCGAGTTGTTTGAAGAAACAAGAAAAAAAGGTTTTGTAAAAGTCCGTGTGGATGGTGAAATAAAAGATATAATACCGAAGATGCAGGTTGACCGCTATAAAATTCATGATATAGAAGTAGTTGTTGACCGGTTGAAGGTGGATGATGGATTCAGAACACGTTTAAGTCAAAGTGTACAGCAAACTTTGAAGATGGGAAAAGATTTAATGTTTGTTGCTGTTGAAGGTGAAAACAAAATTACATCGTACAGCAAACAACTGATGTGTGAAGACACGGGTTTATCTTACGAGGAACCTTCACCAAATTCTTTCTCATTTAATTCTCCTTATGGAGCTTGTGCAACATGTAAAGGGTTGGGTAGTGTTTTTACAATTGATATGGATTTAGTGTTGCCTGATAAATCGAAAACAGTTCGTGAAGGCGCCATTGTTCCTTTGGGCGAAGAAAGGGATGCCAGTGTATTTCAGCAGGCAGAAGCATTCGCCAAAAAGAATAAAATAAAAATGGATATTCCTGTAAATAAATTACCTGAAGAACAACTAAATCTCTTGTTGTTTGGTGATAAAAATATCAGTGCTTCACTGGAAGTAAATCCTGATGATGAAACTGTGCCCAATGAATATTCCGGAAGTTATGAAGGCATCGTTCCGATGTTAAAAAGATGGTTTGCTTCTTCGTACAGCACAGAGACTTTGCGTGATTGGGTACAGAAATATATGACGCTTAAAACCTGCGCTACCTGTAACGGAGCAAGGCTGAAAAAAGAGAGCCTTTGGTTTTTAGTTGATGGAAAAAATATTTCACAACTAAGTGAAATAAATCTTGATAAACTGTATGCATGGTTCGATGGCATTGAACTAAGATTAAGCAATAAGCAACGCGCAATTGCAAAGGATGTGGTTAAAGAAATACGTGAACGCCTAACTTTTTTATTAGATGTGGGGCTGACTTACCTCACATTAAATCGTGCATCAAAAACATTAAGCGGTGGCGAATCACAGCGTATACGGCTGGCAACACAGATAGGCTCGCAGTTGCAAGGCATTACTTATATTTTAGATGAACCTTCTATTGGTTTGCATCAACGGGATAATCATCGTTTAATAACTGCATTACAAAACCTGCGTGATATTGGCAACAGTGTTTTGGTTGTTGAACATGATAAGGATATTATGCTTGCGGCTGATCATTTGATTGATATTGGTCCGAAAGCAGGTTATCATGGCGGGAGAATTGTAGCTGAAGGAACGCCAAGAAATATGTTGAAGCTGGATACGCTTACTGCAGGCTATCTGAATGGCATTCATACTATAGTAGTTCCCCAGGAAAGAAGAAAAGGCAATGATAAAAAATTAGTACTGAAAGGTGCAAAAGGCAATAACCTTAAAAATGTGGATACTGAATTTCCTTTGGGGAAATTTATTGTTGTAACCGGAGTAAGTGGCAGTGGAAAATCAACATTGATCAATGAAACTTTATATCCTATTTTATCGAAGCATTGTTACAATTCAAAAATGTTTCCGCTTGAATTTAAGAGCATAAAAGGCCTGGAGAATATTGATAAAGTAATTGAGATTGATCAATCGCCAATTGGCAGAACACCTCGCAGTAATCCTGCAACGTATTGTGGATTTTTTACTGATATAAGAACATTATTTGCTTCAGTTCCCGAAGCAAAGATCCGCGGTTATAATGCGGGACGTTTTTCCTTCAATGTAAAAACCGGCCGTTGTGATGTGTGCGAAGGTGGCGGCATGCGTGTGATTGAAATGAATTTTTTACCAGATGTTTATGTGCCTTGCGAAAAATGTAATGGTAAAAGATATAACCGCGAAACATTAGAAATTCGTTATAAGGGAAAATCAATTGCAGATGTATTAAATATGACAGTTGATGAAGCAGTTGAATTTTTTCAAGCAGTGCCTTATATCTATCGTAAAATAAAAGTGCTGGAAGAGGTTGGTCTTGGTTATATAACACTTGGCCAAAGTGCTGTTACTTTAAGCGGTGGCGAAGCACAGCGTGTTAAGCTGGCAACTGAACTAAGTAAACGTGATACAGGAAAAACATTCTATATTCTTGATGAGCCCACAACAGGTTTGCATTTTGAGGATATTCAACATTTACTCGATGTATTGAATAAACTTGTTGACCGCGGCAACACTGTACTTGTTATTGAGCATAATCTTGATGTGATTAAGGTTGCCGATCATATCATTGATATCGGGCCCGAAGGCGGCGATGGCGGCGGCAGGATATTATTTGAAGGAACGCCTGAAGCACTGGTAAAAAACAAAGAGAGCCACACTGCCAGGTTTTTAAAAGCAGAGTTGAATTAGGTTCAGCAATAAAAAACCCCGCTATACGCAGGGCTTCATTTTTCTCATATTAAACCAATATTATTCTGTGGCGCCTTCAACCAAAACAGTTGTTTTGTTATGCAGCACTTCTACAAAACCACTTTCAATCTTATAATTTGTAACATCGGTTTTTGTCTTTAAGATTTTGATATTGCCCTTACCCAAAGCTGCAACCAGCGGCGCATGTTTGTCAAGAATTTCAAAAGATCCTTCAATACCCGGTAATTGAATACCGTAAACGTCTCCGCTGTATACTTTTGTTTCCGGTGTTAATATTTCTAAAGTCATATCCCTGTCCCCTAAAGGGGAAATTTTAATTCAACTAAATTAAAGTTGATATGATTAAATAATAATTTCATTTACTGTAAAAAATAACCCCTGAATGACTCCCTTTAGGGCCGGGGCCCTGCTTTATCCCTTTGCCTGTTCGATTAATTTCTTTCCTTTTTCTATCGCATCTTCAATAGTGCCAACAAGATTAAAGGCTGCTTCAGGATATTCATCCACTTCTCCGTCCATGATCATATTAAATCCGCGGATAGTATCATCTATGCCTACAAAAACACCTTTTAAACCGGTGAATGCTTCAGCCACATGGAATGGCTGAGACAGGAAACGCTGTACACGGCGTGCACGGCTAACTATCAGTTTATCTTCTTCGCTCAATTCATCCAAACCAAGAATGGCGATGATATCCTGCAATTCTTTATAACGTTGTAAAGTTAATTTTACGCGGTTTGCAGTATTATAATGTTTTTCGCCTACGATTGCAGGCGTAAGAATTCTTGAAGTAGAATCCAGCGGGTCAACTGCCGGATAAATACCAAGGTCGGCAATTTTACGGCTTAATACAGTAGTTGCATCCAGGTGGGCAAAAGTAGTTGCAGGAGCCGGATCGGTAAGGTCATCTGCAGGCACATACACAGCCTGTACAGAAGTAATAGAACCATTTCTTGTTGATGTAATTCTTTCCTGCATCAAACCCATTTCTGTTGCCAGCGTTGGCTGGTAACCTACTGCTGAAGGCATGCGGCCTAATAATGCTGATACTTCAGAGCCTGCCTGTGTAAAACGAAAGATATTATCCACAAAGAAAAGAATGTCCCTCCCCTTTCCTGTGCCATCACCATCACGGAAATATTCCGCAACGGTCAATCCGCTTAAAGCCACACGTGCGCGTGCACCCGGTGGTTCATTCATCTGGCCAAATACGAATGTGGCACGGGAGTCTTTCAATCCATTCATATCAACCTTGCTCAGGTCCCATCCGCCTTCTTCCATGCTATGTTTGAAAGCGTCGCCATATTTCATAATGCCTGCTTCGATCATTTCACGTAACAGGTCATTTCCTTCACGGGTTCTTTCACCTACACCTGCAAACACAGAAAGACCACCATAACCTTTTGCAATATTGTTGATCAGTTCCTGGATCAATACGGTTTTCCCTACACCTGCTCCACCAAAAAGACCGATCTTTCCGCCTTTCGCATAAGGCTCAATAAGGTCAATAACTTTGATACCTGTAAAAAGCACTTCGGTAGCAGTACTGAGGTTTTCAAAAGCCGGAGGTAATGCATGAATAGCGCGGCCACCTGCCTTATCTACAGGAGGTAACCCATCAATAGCATCGCCGGTAACATTAAACAAACGGCCATGGATGGCTTCTCCTACAGGCATTGCAATTGCTTTACCGGTGTCTGTTACATCTGTACCGCGTACGAGACCTTCAGTTCCGTCCATTGCAATTGTACGAACACTATCTTCGCCCAGATGTTGCTGTACTTCCAATACCAGTTTACCATTTGGACGCTGGATCTCCAAAGCGTTATAGATTTCCGGTAAAGATCCGCCGGGAAAGTACACATCAACCACCGCACCGATAATTTGTTTTACCTTACCTGTATTAGCCATAAAAAAAGAGAGATTTTAAGCTTTTTGAAATTTTGCGCAAATGTAAGGCTCTGTGGCAAGAAATCCGAATAATAGTTCGCAATTTGTGCCTTCACACGCTGCTTTCTTATTTGAAAAAACTGTTAAAGCCTATGCATTACAAAGTAGCCATATCAATTACAAACCTGTACTTCACATCGCCTTTCAACATGCGTTCATAGCTTTCGTTGATGTCTTTTATATCTATCACTTCAACATCAGATACAATATCATTGGCAGCACAGTAATCAAGCATTTCCTGTGTTTCCGGTATGCCACCGATCAGTGAGCCGCCAATGCTTCTCCGTCCGAAAATGAGGTTGAATGCCGGAATTTGCGCCGGCGTTGGAGGTGCGCCTACACAAACCATTGTACCATTTGTAGCAAGCAGGCTTAGATACATATTGTAATCATGTTCAGCAGAAACAGTATCGAGGATGAAATCAAAATAGCCTTGCATTTTGGCCACCTGCTTTTCGTCTTTGGTTAAAACAAAATTGTGTGCACCCAGTCTTTTGGCATCTGCTTCTTTAGATGGTGAATGGCTGAGCATAGTAACTTCAGCGCCAAAAGATGCAGCCAGCTTAACGCCCATGTGACCTAAACCACCCAAACCAAGAACACCTACTTTATCGCCTTTGCCAACCCTCCAATGCCTGAGCGGAGAGTACGTTGTGATGCCGGCACATAATAAAGGTGCAATACCTTCCAAAGGTTGTTTACCTGAAATGGTTAAAACAAAATCTTCTGTAACTACAATCTGTTTGCTGTAACCTCCGTAAGTAACGCCGCCGCTGTATTTGTCTTTACCGTTGTAAGTGCCCACCATTCCTACCAAACAATATTGCTCCAGGCCTTTTTTGCAATTGGCACATTCGCGGCAGCTGTCAACAAGGCAACCAACAGCGGCCAGGTCGCCAACCTTAAATCTTTTTACATGATCTCCCACTTTTGTAACGCGACCAACAATTTCATGGCCGGGTACTGCAGGATAAACAGTTCCTCCCCATTCATTACGAACAGTATGCAGATCGCTATGGCAAACGCCGCAGTATAAAATATCTATTTGAACATCGTGTGGCGTGGGTTCTCTTCTTTCTAAACTCCATGGCGTTAATGGGGTTGTTGCGCTTTGAGCTGCATAGGCTTTTGTCATAAATAAATTTTTAAGATGTAAATGTATAACACAAAAGAGATTGGTTTGTTCAGGCGAAGATTATTTGTGTAACACGCCTGGTAAATTGTAAAACACAACTGCATTATTATAAAAAATGTCATCTTTTTCAGTTGAAGAAAACGACAAAAAATAATTCGCTGCAATTTGAAGTACCTGGTCGTAGGTAGCCGCCACCAAACAAACCGGCCAGTCAGAACCGAACATCATTCTTTTTGTTCCGAAGGTTTCTGTTACCACATCAATATAAGGTTTGAACGTTTCTGATGAATGATTTTTCCAATCTGCTTCAGTCACCATCCCGGAGATTTTGCAATACACATTTTCATGATGTTTGAATTGTCCTGTATCTTTTTTCCAATCATCAATTTTGCCTGCTTTTATATAAGGCTTTGCAAGATGGTCTATTACAAATTTTTGATCAGGAAAAAGTTTTACAAGTTCTAATGCATGTTGCAACTGATCAGGAAAGATCAAAATATCATAAGTAAAGTCAAATTTTTTTAAAAAAGAAATGCCGTTTGTGAAAGATGGTTTAAGCATCAGCACACGATCTTTTTCACCTTGTAAAATATGCCGGAATCCTTTTATCTTTTTATGTTGATGCCAGTAAGTAAGACGCTCTTCAATATTTTCAGCCATCAGATCAACCCAGCCAACAATACCTTTTATAAAATCAAATTGATCTGCAAAACTTAAAAAGAAATTGTTTTCATCTTCTGTTTGATTTACCTGCACTGCAACGCAGCCTTCCACATCATTTGCCTTATAAACGGATTGAAGTTCTGCAGGCAAAAAATCTTTCCTTATCACAGACATACCATCTGTTATCCAATCAAAATCTTTGCTGTTATATTTCCAGAAATGTTGGTGTGAATCGATTATTTGCATAGCATCATTTATAAATAATGAGATTCCCGTTTTCACGGGAATGACGTGCAAGAGTATAATTTGTTTTAAAGGTTTAATGAAGTGTAAAATACAAACTGCTAATTCTGAAACTTCAAACCTATTCGCTTATCTCCGTTTTATGCGCTTTGTGTTTGCCGGATATAAATGAATACATCGCAGGAATTACAAATAATGTAAGTATCAATGAAAATAAAATTCCGCCTACCACAACAATTCCTAAAGGCACGCGGCTGCTGGCCGATGCACCCAGGTTCATAGCAATAGGTAAAGCACCCAATGAGGTTGCAAGGCTCGTCATTAATATCGGTCGTAAACGCTGGTTGGCAGCTTCAATTACTGCTTCATGTTTTGCCATTCCCTGCTCACGTTTTTGGTTGGCAAACTCAACGATTAAAATTCCATTTTTCGTTACCAGGCCAACTAACATGATCATTCCTATTTCAGAAAATATGTTTAGTGTTTGACCAAATATCCATAAACTTAGTAATGCACCTGCTAATGCTAATGGCACTGTAACCATAATCGTAAACGGATCAAGAAAACTTTCAAACTGTGCAGCAAGAACTAAATAAATTAATAATAGTGCAAGCGTAAAAGCGAAACCAATATTAGATGAACTTTCAGCATAATCTCTTGATGGACCACTCAACGCTGTCTGAAAACTTTCATCTAAATTTTTATCAGCAATTGCCTGCATGGCTTTAATGCCATCACCAATTGTTTTGCCCTCTGCAAGCGAAGCAGAGATTGTTGCGGCTTTATACCGGTTGAAGTGATACAACGTAGTGGGGCTGCTGCTTTCAACCAAATTCACAACAGAACTCAAAGGAATGTTTTGCCCGCTTGCGTTGCGCACATACAAGCGTGAAATGTCTGCAGGTTTGTTTCTGTCCGAATGCTCAACCTGTGCAATTACCTGGTATTGGTCGCTGCCCATAATAAAATAAGCAAGACGGCCGCCACTGAATGCAGCCTGTATGGCAGCCACAACATCTTCTGTTGTTAAACCAAGATCTTTTACTTTCATCCTGTCGACAGACAATTGTATTTCAGGCCGGTTGAATTTAAGATTTGCATCTACACTGGAACTTGAGAAAGTGGGGTCTTGCCTTGCTGCATCCAAAAATTTTGGAACTACCTGCTTCAACTTATCAAAATCCATATTTTCCAACACAAACTGAACAGGCAAACTGCCTCTTGATCCTGAGCCAACTGCTATGGTTTGATCTTGCGTTGCAACTATTCTTGCGTCATTAAACCTTCTCATTTTTTTCTGAAGATCATTTGCAATCTGATCCTGGCTTCTGTTCCTGTCTTTCGGATCTACCAATCCAAGACGCGGCTGCGATGTATTTGTTCCACCGCTGCCTCCGCCTCCACCCGGAGTTCTCAAATAAACATAATCTCTTTCAGGAACAGAATCGTATAAATAATCACCAATGGAATTTGTAATAGCCTGCATGTAGGGATAGCTGGTGCCTTCGGCAGCTGTAACATTTAAACGTATGGTGCTGTGATCTTCCAAAGGCGCTATCTCGCTTTGCAGGCTGCCCATCATTATCCAAATGATTACCCCACATATTGCAATGATGATAAAAGCTATCCAGCGCACTTTCATGAATTCTTCAAGCAAACGCCGGTAACCATTTTCCATGCCCTGGAAGAATGGTTCGGTGCGTTCGTAAAATCTTCCGTGACCAGCTTTTTTTCCTGTTAAATAAACATTTAAAACAGGTGTTATGGTAAGTGATACAAAGGCAGAGACTAATACAGCACAAGCCAGCGTAACACCAAATTCGCGAAATAATCTTCCAATAAATCCTTCAAGGAAGATTACAGGCAGAAATACAATTGCTAATGTTATTGATGTAGATACTACTGCGAAGAAAATTTCTTTACTACCCTCCAAAGCTGCTTTGCGAATCGGCAAACCACTCTCCAGTTTTCTGAAAATATTTTCCGTGACCACAATACCGTCATCCACCACCAAACCTGTTGCCAGCACAATGCCCAATAAGGTAAGCACATTAATGGTAAAGCCGGCAATGTACATGATAAAGAAAGTGAAGATGAGCGATATGGGTATGTCTATTAACGGGCGCACTGCGATAAGCCAGTTTCGAAAAAATATAAAAATTACCAGCACTACCAATATAAAGGAGATAATGAGGGTCTCCTTTACTTCTGCAAGCGAATTGCGTATATTTTGTGTGTAATCACTTAATATTTTTATCTGGATATCACTTTTATTTGATTTTTGAATATCGTCAAGGCGTTTATAAAACTCATCTGCAATGGCGATATTATTCGCGCCGGGCTGGGGTATTACATACAGGCCAACAGCATCCACACCATTGTATTTCCAGCTTTGCTCATAATTTTCGGCGCCTAATTCAACATTGGCAACGTCACTTAAACGCACAATACCTGTACTGTCTTCACGAATAATCAAATCGCGGAATTGCTGTTCGGTGGTTAAGCGGCCAACGGTGCGAATGGTAAGTTCAGTATTGTTACCATAAATTTTCCCGGGCGGCAAATCAATGTTCTCCCGGTTTAATGCATCTGATATATCTGTGAACGAAACATTGTATGTGTTCATTTTATCCGGATCGAGCCAAAGCCGCATCGCATAACGTTTCTGGCCGTACAGGCCAACAGAGCTTACTCCATTTATTGTTTGGAATTGCTGCTGTAAAACATTCTCTCCGTAATCACTCAACTCCAGTAAACTTTTGGTGGGACTTTGTAATGCAAGTATCAAAATAGGGTCACTGTTGGCATCTGCTTTTGAAACCACCGGAGGCGCATCTATATCCTGTGGTAAACTGCGTGCTGCCTGGCTTACTTTATCACGTACATCGCTTGCAGCTGCTTCCAGGTCAACACCTAAATTAAATTCAACTGTTATCTGGCTGCTGCCTAATGAGCTTGATGAGGTAAGTGTGCGTATGCCCGGAATTCCGTTGATCTGTTTTTCCAGCGGTTCTGTTATCTGGCTTTCAATTATGTCAGCATTGGCGCCGGTATAAGAAGTGCTTACTGTAACCACAGCGGGATCGATGGCAGGATAATCTCTTACGGCAAGAAATGTAAAACCGGTAACACCAAACACGATAATCATTATATTCATCACCGTGGCAAGTACAGGGCGCTTGAGCGATAATTCAGAAATATTCATCTAATGAAAAATGATTGATGAATGGTGAACAATGATGTTGCTTTGTAACGGTTCGATAAATATCGCTTGCTTATAATTTTCACTGGTCATCATTTTTATGTTATCAACTTTTGTACTTCGTGGCATTCCGTAGCGGCGGATCACACAACTTGTACTTTTGAACATTCATCAGCAAATCTATTTACACAATTGTAAATTCTTTCAAAAAGACTGCTATAAAAATATTATGATACGAAATAGGAAAATGTTGAGATGAAAAGGTTTGGTGACATTCGAAAAAATGTTTGTATTTTATTCAAACAACAATTATGTCGACGGAAGCTTTAAAAAACAAATAGCCAAAAGCCTAAATGAATTGGATGAAGCACATCTTAAACAGGTGTACAA
>JABDAV010000021.1 GCA_013289015.1 Bacteroidota bacterium
TCTCTCTAAGAGCAGGTTATTATAAAGAAACAAAACAAATGGGTGACCGCAGTTATTTTTCCGCAGGTGTTGGATTAACATACCAGGTGTACACTTTTGATTTTTCTTACCTCGCTCCATCCGGTAATGGCGTTACAAGAAATCCTTTGTCAAATACCTTGCGTTTTACCGTTTTGTTTGACTTGGGACCGCAGGAATAATGTTTTTTTAAAACATATTTTAAAGCGAGGGCAATTACCTTCGCTTTCGTCATTCCCGCGAAAGCGGGAATCTCATTATAATCAACATAATAATGAACATACGCATAGGTTCAGGAGTAGATTTTCATCGTTTAACTGAAGGCCGCGATCTGTGGCTCGGCGGTGTTAAGATACCCCATATAAAAGGCGCGCTTGGCCACAGCGACGCAGATGTTTTGCTGCATGCTATTTGCGATGCAATGTTGGGTGCAGCTTGTTTGGGCGATATTGGCGAACATTTTCCCGATACATCAGATGAGTTTAAAAATATAGATAGTAAGATATTATTGCAACGAACCAATGCGCTTTTGCAAAAAGAAAATTATAAGTTGATAAATATTGACAGCACATTGTGTTTGCAATCACCTAAAATAAAACCCTATGTTGCGCAGATGCAAAAAGTAATTGCAGGTATTTTACAACTGGGTGAAAAAGATGTTTCAATAAAAGCTACTACAACAGAAAAACTCGGTTTTGTAGGAAGAGAAGAAGGTGTAGTTGCCTGTGCAACAGTATTGATAGAAAAAATTAAGTAAGATCAATATTCAATGTTCAATAATTAACACTCAATAATCAAAGACTTCAACTTGGATATTGTTTATTGAATATTGAATGTTTTAAAATAAATCGCTTGTGCAATCGATCACCATTAATATAATCAACAAGTCTTCTAATCCACTGCCTTCCTATGAAACCATTGGCTCTTCAGGAATGGATATCCGCGCAAACCTGCAAAGCCCTGTTAAATTGGAATCGATGAAACGTGCGCTTATACCAACAGGCCTGTTTATTGAATTGCCTTTGGGTTATGAGGCACAGGTGAGGCCGCGCAGTGGTTTGGCAATCAAACATGGCATTACCTGTTTAAATTCGCCGGGCACAATTGACAGTGATTATCGGGGTGAAATAAAGATCGTTCTCATTAATCTTTCTGATGAAAGTTTTACAATACAACATGGAGAAAGAATTGCGCAAATGATCATTCTACCTGTGTTCAAAGCTGAATGGCAGGTTACTAATATTTTAAATGAAACCAAACGCGGTGAAGGCGGGTTTGGTCACACGGGAAAATAAAAGCATGCAAAATTTTTTTATAGGGATTATTTTTTTTGGATTGATAACGGTTGGATGTCATACAGCCAAACAAACGCAGCATGTACTAAGAGACAGCAATGTTGCAACAGCTCCGGCAGTTACACTAAAGCCTGTTGATTCTGCAGCCATTTTTAAACAACAGCTTTCAAATATTTTAACAGCGCCATTAAATTATACAACATTTTATGGAAAGGCAAAAGCAAACTTCAACTCTCCGCAGGCATCAGGGAATGCAATGGTATATATAAAAATGAAGAAGGACAGTGTTATATGGATATCTGTAACAGGTCCTTTAAATATCGAAGGAGTAAGAGTTTTAATAACACAGGACAGTATAAAAATTCTCAACAAACTTGAAGGCAGTTTACAGTTAAGCGGCATTGATCAATTACAGAAAATAACAAAACTGCCGCTTACGTTCACTGATCTTCAAAATGTAATTTTAGGAAGAGCCTTTTTTATAAACGGAGATAGTTCAGGCGGTACATATGAAGTGAAGAAAGATTCGATCATTGTAACGGCTGCCAGCAACCTGCTTACGTCAGTATATTCATTCACTAAAAACAATCTTCAATTAACCCAAAGCAGTTTTCAAACTTCAAATAATCCTTCGGTTACAGGCGCTGATATCATGTATAATAATTATAGCCCTGCAGATGTTATGAACTTTTCAACCGACCGTAATATCACTATAACCGGATCATTGCCGTCAACCATTCAATTAAGTTTTAGGGAATTCAATTTCAACCAGCCTCAAAGCTTTGTGTTTACAGTTTCAAAAAATTACCACATCAAATACGAATAAGCAATCTACTGCGTTAACTTAGCAGCCATTGCTAAAATAATTTTGTTTGATGATTAAAAAACTGTTTGCAGCTTTTATAGGTTTCATGATTGTTGTATCGTGCTTCTCGCAGGACACAAAAGAAGACATACAAAGAAAGCAACAACAACTGCAAAAAGAAATAGATGATCTTAACAACACACTCGGGCAAATAAAATCAAGCAAAAAACAATCGCTTGGCCAGCTTGCATTGGTGAAAAGAAAAATAGAAGCACGCACTGAACTCATCAATAATATAAACAGGGATCTTAGAAGGCTTGATGATAACATCTATACCAACCAGATTGAAATAAATCACCTGAGAACAGAACTTGACTCGCTTAAAGCCAATTATGCTAAAAGTTTAGTGTTTGCATATAAGAACCGCAGCAGTTATGATTACCTGAATTTTATTTTTTCTGCTACTACTTTTAATGATGCCATAAAACGCATAGCGTATTTAAGAAGTTACAAGCAATACCGCGAAACACAGGTAGGCACTATACAAAAAACACAGGAAGTATTACAGGGAAAGATATCGACACTTACTTCTGCCAAAGTGGAAAAGAATGAAGTGTTGACAGACCAAGGCAAGCAGTTGAATGTTTTGCAGGAAGACAAGAAAGAACAAAATGATGTATTGAAAGATCTTAAAAGCAAAGAAACCGATATAGCCAGCCAGATAAAACAAAACCAACGTGATCAGCAAAAATTAAAAGGAGCTTTACAAGCTATCATCAATCGTGAAATTGTAGAAGAAAAAAGAAAAGAAGCTGCGCGGTTGAAAGCAATTGAAGATCAAAAAAAGAAAGATGCAGCCGTTGCTGCAGCTAATAATAATGCATCATCAGGCACTGCAAAAGCAAATACTGCTACTACAACACCGAACAATAACGTAAGCAATTCCAATACAGGTACAACAACTGCTGCGAAATCAAGTCGCGTGTATAATGTTTTGGAATCTACGGATGAAAGTTTATCTAACTCAATAAACTTTGAAACTAACCGTGGCAAATTACCATGGCCGGTTAATTCAGGTAATGTAATTATTCCGTTTGGAAGATACCAGGTGCCCGGTACAACTCTTTGGGGCAACAGTGATGGCATAACCATAGCATTGCCGGTTGGCTCTGCTGTAAAAGCTGTTGCTGATGGTGAAGTGCGCGCTGTGTTTGATATTGGAGGCCCGCAGGTAGTGGTAGTAAGGCACGGTAAATATTTTACAGCGTATAGTAATCTCACTAACATAAAAGTTTCAACCGGTACACAGGTGCATGCGGGAACAGTTCTCGGCAATGCAGATAAAGGCCAGGAAGGCGATGGAGAAATTACTTTTATGGTTGAGAACAGCAGTGGTGGTTATATGAATCCCGAAAGCTGGCTGCGACCAAAATAAGCATAAGCTTTATAGATGTTGGTTTTTAAGTTTTTTCTTTCCACAATTATTTACGGCATGATTTTCTAAATGATTTATAAGAAAATTTTTTAGAAATGAAATACGCAAAACGATCATTTAAAGTAATGCTGGCAATAATTGCCTCTTCAATAATGTTGGCTGCATGTGAAGCCACTGTAAAAGTTCCCAGGCATCCTGCACCTGGTGAGCCGCCTCCGCCGCCGCCAAAAGTAGAAGTTCATCGTTAATACATTTATATTCCTATATATTAATAGCCTGTATAAAAGCAGGCTATTTTTTTTATTATAAAGGGTCTATTTGTATTCAAAATCTATGCGCATTGCTGCTTTTGTTTTGTGTATTTTAATTCCCTGTTTGTTGCCTGCTCAAAAGAAAATTTAACTTACATTTCCTGATAATGCTATTGCTTTTTCATTTTATAATGAAAATAATCAGGCTGCGTATTCAGTTGCTTATAAAAAACAGGTTATAGTTAATAAGAGCTTTTTAGGTCTTGAATTTAAAGATGGTTCATTTATGAATGACCTGAAAGCAGGCAGGCCTGTTTATAAAAATTCATCAGAAGATTATGATCTTATCACCGGCAAAAACAAGCCATGTACATGATGTGTATAAAGAAGTTTCAATACCTATTCAATCAACAAATAAAAATTATACTATACAACTTGTTGTAAGAGCTTTTATTGATGGTCTTGCTTTTGGATCATCAACTAAAAATAATTTTGAATTACCTGAAGAAAGTACAACATTCAATCTTGCAAACAACCCAACTGTAAAAGCATTATTGCTGCCTAATTATACAACGTCGCATGAAGGTTATTATCCAACAGTTGCATTGCATCTGATCCGGATCATTTAAACAAAGAAACAAAACAGGTAACAACAAAGACGTATTGAATGTAAACATTTCAGCTGGTGGTGGCTTGCTGTTTGTGTTAAAAAGAATTAGTAAAGTTAAATATCCTGAACCTTCATTTACCTATTATTTTATTTGATTAACCGATTTGTCATTCCCGGTTTTTTATATCAGGAATAGCTTGCATCCAATTAAATTATTGATTTATGGATGTGCTATCTTATGCAAAGATTTTCTGGGTTGGGTTTATTCTTTGCTGGTTATTAATTTCAGCAGTAAAAAAAAGTTCTTAAAGAGATACAGGCAGAATTTTAATTGCAGCAATGCCAAATATTATTATTGAAGCATACGAATATTTTGTCGTAGGTTCAATAACGTTTGTACATTTCCTGCACTTATGATGATGTTGCCAGCACCTGCAACATTGCCTTAGTAAGTTTAATTGCTTTTCTATCCTGGTTTGTTCCGCTATAAGCTACAGCATATAATGCGTTACCGGATATTTCATCAACTGTTTGCGTAAACAGTGTTAAAGAATTTGTTCTGATACCAAACTCATTACACACCGGTGTTTTTTTATTGCAGTCTGTCATAAAAGTTTGCGATGCTGTTGCAAAGCCATTTGCACACGTTTTATTATTATACCAATGCACATTGCTATAATCAAAACTTATTTTTTTAGCACCTGCGATATATGTATTCACCATATCTAAAAGCCCGTCATAATCATTGTTCAGACCAACATAATAATCCTGTTTCCATTGCTCCTGGGCCGTACCTGTTAACTGAGAGTACATCCATCGCTGTAATGAAGCATGTGTTAAACCGGCATCAGCAATTTTAAATCCATACTTATGCCCGATGGATGTCATAATAGTAAGTTCATTAATATAATCCTGCACATTGGCGCCGTTCTGCACTTCATGGTCCCACTCATTTTCAATGCTTACAAATGGTATTTGTTTTTTACGGTCTGCATAGTATTTAAAAAACGCATCCGCCTGTGTTTTAAGAGCATTGGTATCTTTAGGAAAGCCTCTGTTACCATTGGTTCCGGTATACCAGCTTAAACTTATTTGCACATTATATCCTTTAGATATATAATCATCAACAGTTTTTCCTACGGTTGTTTGTGAAAGAAACATAGTAAGCCTAACCACATTTACATCGGCTGTTTTCATATCAGCTTGTATTTGATCATCGCTGGCTTTTTCCTCAATTAATCCATATATTGTTTGCAACGGCTTTATCTGTTGTGCAACTGCCGACGAAGTACCTGAATTAAGTGTGCCGGTTTCAGAAGATGGTACCATTTCTTGCTTTGTACAAGCTGCTAATGCAATAAATAGCAGTGCATAAAGGTTAACTTTACGGGGAACCATAATAATGATTTAAAGTGATAGACAAATAGGTTAATGTTACCGGAGTATAGTCCTGGTTGCAAGCATTAATCCACCAGCAGGTATTGCCTTGTCAATGCAAGCCAAAACAAAAAAGAAGTTTTTTAATAGATATCAGATTTCTTTTTGTTGTCGGATTTTCTCCTTAGTAAGTTTCGCGGCTTAATACAATTATTATGCCGGACTCTTATGCAGATAAAACCGAAATTTTGTACAGCTCCTTCCGCAATATGGGTAAAAACAAGATTAAATATATAAGCCAGGAATAAGGCTGATATTTATAACATACATTAAAAAAATATAAGATTGAATAAAAGTTAGTTTAACATGAGTTGGGATAAGAAATTTGAATCCTTGTTGAATAATATGCTGTTTGTTTTTCGTTATGAAGGTACGCCGTCACCTCGGTCGTCAGGAAAGGTCTCGTGAATTTTTGAGGGGTTAAATATTGAGAGATTTATTTCGTTCATATTTGTTTGTATAAGTCTCAATGATTGCTTCGCAGTTTTCCTTCGTTGCAATTATCTTTTTTATTTAAGTGCGGCGGCATTAATAGCTTCATCTTTATTTGCATGTTCTTCCTGGTCATTTCAATAACAAATTCAGGCACTGCCAAACCGCGCTAAAGCATAACGGCTGTTTATTTCAATCCCTTCCAATGAGCGTAACAGGTCTTCAAAATGCATGCTGTTGGCATTCCCGCATCCTGCTTAATATCTGCTGCTATACCCCTTCTCCGGAACCTGTACTGCTTTGCTTGCTGAATGGATCACTCCCGTTTTCGCAGCATGTGCTGCCAGGTACATTCATTGGCTTTCTGCCTGATAGTTTATTTTTCCTTGTTTTTTTTGCCATTCCGGGGTTTATACTTATTTTACATACCATGATATCCTGTTCGTAAATAGCTGCATAAACTATACATTGCTTTTCATTCTGCTTCGCTTTCATAGAGACTTTATAGTAACCTTATAGTAACCTTATAGTAACCTTATAGTAACCTTATAGTAACCTTACTCCATACCAAACCCCTGTCAGCTCCATGGCAAAAGGTACCCGGGTGTATAGGCAAGCCTGTATTATCGCATACTAAATAACGTGAATTGGAGATAAGCCTGGAGGGCCTTAATATGAATAAGCCTCTGATATAATCAAAGACTGAATATCATGATCAATTAATTAAATCCTGTGTGGTTCAATGTCTTTTACATTTAATCTCCCGTAATTCTTACGGGGCTATTCAAATTGAATCCTTTTAGAATTACTTTATGCTTAAACCAACTCACGTTAGTTTAGTAAATTTTAAATGTGTAACATTTTTTTGTTTACTATGCAAAGGGAATAAGCTGCCACTGCATGGCATCAGGCATGCTTACATTTCAAACAAAGAAAATTAATTGTTTATCCGACAATATATCTGCAATTTATGCAGCTGCTTTAACAGTTTTTCTTTTAAAAAAGATAAGGTTCAATACATCTGCTGTTATAATATAAGCCAGCACAATGCCTGTAATTATGAACAATAGTTTTTCTGGCGGCACAACAAAGCCCAAAGCAGATGCAAATGGTGATAACGGCAATGTAATGGTTATTATAAATGCGATAAGCGATAGAATGATAAGCCCCTTGCCAGGCATGCTTCGCCATAACATTTTATGGGTGCGCACTACAAATAAAATAAGCAGCTCTGTAAATACTGATTCGAGAAACCAACCTGTTTGAAACAATGCTTCATGGCCTTCATGTAATTTAAAAAGAGCATAAAAAGTTATGAAGTCGAAGAAAGAACTATGTATGCCGAAGATGATCATAAAATTTCTGAGCTGGCTTATATTCCATTTCTGCGGATAGTTCAATTGTTCTTTATCTACATTATCTGATGCGATAGCCATGTATGGAAAATCAGTAACAAAATTGGCAAGCAGGATCTGCTGCGGCAACATAGGCAAGAAAGATAAAATAATAGAAGCGCCTGCCATACTGAACATATTGCCGAAGGTTGCACTGGTGCTTATATATAAATATTTAATGGTATTTAAAAATGTCTTCCTGCCCTCAATTATACCATTGGTTAAAACACTAAGATCTTTTTCAAGCAGCACTATAGCTGCAGCTTCTTTGGCAATATCAACCGCATTATTTATAGAAATGCCAACATCTGCAGCATTGATGGCGTTCACATCATTGATGCCGTCGCCCATATATGCCACAACATTGCCTGCTTTTTTAAAAGCCTTGATGATATTTTCTTTTTGTTGCGGTTCTATTTCTGCAAATACATTTACACCGGTAACTTTTTTCGACAGTTCATCTGCTGTAAGGTTTTGTGTCTCTTCACCCGACAATACCTGTATATTTTGTAAACCGATCTGTTGCGCTGTATAAGCTGCTATCAATTTATTGTCGCCCGTTATCATGATCAGGTCAACGCCAATATTTTTTAAAGATTTTATTTCATCTGCAATGTCCTGTTTAGGTGGATCAGATAACAATACAAAGCCTGCAAATATCATTTGTGATTCATCGGCGATAGTTAGGTTGGCTGATGTGCAGGATTTATAAGCCACACCGATCATCCTGAAACCCTCGCTGCTTTTTTCTTTATATATAGTTGTTATCTTATCTTTTACATCGTTCAGGTTCACAACAGAACCATCTGCCTGCAACACCTGTGCACAAACCTGCAGCACATTATTTAATGCCCCCTTTGTTATCAATAATTGTTCTGTCGCGTGCGCAACGCAAATGCTTAATCTTTTGCGGTTAAAATCATAAGGTATCTCATTCAGCTTAACATAACCTTCTGCAGAAACGTTTTGCATTTTGGTAAGCGCTTCATCCATCGGGTTTGTAAAACCACTTTCAAAATGTGCATTTAAAAAAACGAGTTGTTTGGTGTAACTGTTTTCATTTCCGCTTACATCTATCACTGCATGTACTTCAAGTATGCCTTCTGTAAGTGTGCCTGTTTTATCAGAACAAAAAAGATTTACTTCCCCCAGGTTTTGAATGGAGGATAATTTTTTAACGATGACTTTCTGGTGTGCCATTCTTTTAGCACCGTGCGACATGGCGATAGTCATAATAGCAGGCAATAACTCCGGCGCCATACCCACTGCCAGCGCTAATCCAAACAATAAAGAATCTATTAATGGCTTGCCCATTAAAATGTTCGTTAGAAAAATAATACTGCAGATAATGAGCGTGATCTTCATTAAGAAGTAACCGAATTTTTTAATGCCCGCTTCAAACGCTGTTTCCTGTGGCGCCTGCTGCATACCGGCAGTAATGCCGCCAAACACAGTTTCACTTCCTGTTAAAACAGCAATTGCTTTTGCCTGCCCGCTGATAATATTAGTACCGGCATACAATATATTGCTGCGTTGCGACATAGCCGTTGCCTGTGGCAAAACACAAGGCTTTTTTTCTGCAGGCATTGATTCACCTGTAAGCTTCGATTCATTCGCATGCAGCATTTTACTTTCGATTAAAAGACAATCTGCAGGTACAACATCACCTGCGGCAAAGGTTAATATATCACCGGTAACCACTTCATCAGCGGGAATATCTTTCGGCACGTCATCCCTTATAACCGTTGCTTTTGTTTTTATAACTGCCAATAATTTTTCAACGGCTTTACTTGCATGCCGCTCCTGTATATAACTTAAAATACCGGTAAATAAAAGAATGAAGAGAATAATGAATACATCAGAAGTTTCTTTCAGGAAAGCAGAAAGAATTACCGCCGCAACCAGCAGCAATACCAGCGGGTTGGTAAACTGCGACAGGAATAATTTTACATCCTGCAGTAAGGGTGATTGTTTTTTTTGACCGCTGCGCATTGCAGCCAGTTTTTGTGCAGCCTGTTGAGAGGTTAAACCACCGGCGCTACAATTGAGATGACCGAATATTTCATCGGTACTGTATTGCCAGAAAGTCTTAATGTCCATTGAAGAAACGGTATTGAGTGTTTAAATTATAAAAGCAGTTGCCTTAGCAATATACTTAACAAACTTTATTTCAGGCATTGGTTTGTATGCATACTGAAAATGATAATAGAAAGCATTACAACATAACAGATACTGCTACCTGTCTTATCCTGAAAAAACTTTACAGATCAGGATGATGCTATCGAATAAGCTTTATCCGACAAAGGTTTTATGAAGCGGAGAAGATCATTGAATAAGATAATAACCAAACGTCTTTTCTGCTTTATCTCCTATAATAAAGACTCTGCCAACGGGTTAATATAATTATCCGATATTGTACAGCTAATTTTCTAAGGCGGGCAAATCACGCCTTTAAACTGCAATGACGCTAAACAGCTAAACATTTTGAAGGGGTTATTCAATTGGGATTGCGCCCTTTTGATACCCGGGAATAAGCACCGTTCCTGGTGTGCGGCAATTGAAAACAGTGACAGCAGTCCTATATGTTTGCTGCTGAATAATGATGAAATAATTATGGAGCGAACAGGATTTCAGATGAAGGATGCACTTATTGAAGCAATCAACCGAACAGGTGTTGTATAAAGCAAAATATCTTGCATCAAAGCTATGCAGATGAAATTTCCAACCTTGTTCACCCGCACATGAGGATATCTGTTAATTAATAGATAAATGGAAATATCACTTTTCTTTTTTGGGGATAATCCTGTAAATGCTGATGATTCCAGTCGTAATGATTTTTTGCCCGTGGTACAAGGTTGGCAAACGTCCAGATCGCAAAAGAAGCTGCGGGCAGGTTCCATGCCATCAATGCAAAGCCCGCCCATTCAATGATCTCTCCAAACAAATTGGGAGAAGCAATACATTCAAACAAAAAACCCTTTGGTATTTTATAACCGGTTTCGCCGGATTTTCGTAAACCTATAAGTATATTATCTGCCCTTAAGTTGATAAACATCCCGGTTATGAACAACAATGCGCCAATTATAAATTTTATGCTTGTCAGCCATGCTGAATCATACTTATTAACCGGTGCCAGTTCTGATAAATAATATCCATTGAGTGTTGCATTTACTACATTGAAAAAAACAGCACTGAACACAATAAACAAAGGCATTTTCTTCTGTGTTGCCTTAATACGCACAGGATAGATAAATGAGCGGTTGAAGTAATGTAATAGCCAACAGGCAAACAATATCCACGCATATGATTGAAATGATCTTGAGCCAAAACATAAAAAATACAACATGATAAGAAATGAGGGCAATTCCATGATGAACCAGCCCAATTTGTTATTGATCATGGTACCCCATTTTTTGGAGCTATGCCTGCCGAACGGAGCTGTTATATAGAACATCATGATGAACACAATAACCGCTATATTGATCCATACCAGGGTAATCATGCGCAGTGTGCTTATATCCACTTCAGATCATTTTTATTATTTGAAAAATGCCAGTCATAAAAATCACGGATGCTATCGGCCAGTGGCCTGCATTGGTGATCAAACTCTGTTGCGGCTTTTGAAGTATCCATATTTGGATGCCCGTTCTTTAATGCATCAATAGATTCGATCGTATACAAAGGCGCCGCTTTCATCAGCCTGCTATACCATTGTACAAAAGGCAAAACAGCTTTCAACATTTTATAGGGAACTGTTGTAGTGGGCGTTTTAATACCTGTTGCTGTTGTAATGCAGTTGGCAAATGCATTCATCGTATAATATTTGCCTGCCAGCAAATACACTTCCTTATCGCGCGCTTTTTCAATGGAATTGATAATGGAATTACAAACATCCCGCACATCAATAAAATTATAACCACCTTGTGGTAATATGGAAATTTTGCGATGATAAAAATCAAGCAATGCCTTACCCGGTTCAGATGGCTTGAAATCATACGGACCGATTACAGAACTTAACCTTAATACAACGGTTTCAATTTGCCGGCTTAATTCGCTTCCCAGCATTATGTGTTCTGCTTCTGCTTTTGAGTGATCATACGCATAATCTTTTGATGTTTTGTAAAGCCTTGTTTCATTAAAAGGAATATTGTGCGGCAATTCGTTTACAGCATGCGTACTGCTGATGTGGATGATCTTTTTAAGCCCCTTTTCAACAGCGGTTTCCAGCACCAGTGCCGGGCCTTTTGTATTGGTTTCAAATACAATACCGGTTGGGTCGCCATGTATGCTGATGACGGCTGCGCAATGGATAACAATATTGCAATCCTGTAACAGTCTGCGCAGGTCATCTTTATTCAACACATCACCTTGTATCAATGCTGCATTGATGCCTTGCAGGCTTTTATTATAGTGGTGATACAATGCCTTTACAGGGAAGCCTTTGGCTGCAAGCATTCTGCACAATACATTCCCTACATGCCCGCCTGCTCCGGTAACAGCTATTTTGTATATCCTTTGCATGAGGTTTGAAAATAAGCAAATTCAACATGCAAATGCATTTCTTCACATTTATGAAAAAGCACAGGCGCATACCCGTACAGATGTCCTCAATAAGATCTTTCCAAAATAATTTAACTACGGAGCACTTAAAGGCTGAAATGCTTATGCAGGATGTGAGTATTTATAAAATAAATTCTGCAGTGATGGCATGTGAATCTATGTAATGTAAAATAATTATCTATAATCCGTTGCTGAGTTAATTTAAGAGATAAAACATGAATGATGTTTGGCTATTTCAGGACTATACAAAGAAAACTCCGCCAAGCTTATCTCTCCGCTATTTCCTCGATCTATTGGATCGAAGAAATACCGGGTTTATTTCGGTTATTTTTCGTCGAAATGAACTACCGGGTAAACGCGAGACAGGCAATTAATAAATAAAATAATCAATACAGCCTGTAGTTATACAGCTATCATTTTTTACAGACCAATAGTAAAAAAATGTCTTTCAATTTTTAGCTTCGTTTAGCTTCCCATGTAGCTGTGCAAAAAATTCCGCCAGGAGGTTATCTATAATTATTTCATCGCTGATCTTCTTCAGACGCCTGTTGTTGAAACAACAGCAATAGAGAGAGAAAATTCTCATCCCTGGTATAGAATTTCTTTTTATATTGCTCCCGCCAAAACAACTACCCTTATATGCAAGATATTCAAACCAACGAAACTGCTTTGCCTGCAAAGCCTTGCCTTAATTGTGGAAATCCCGATGTTGTAAAAGATGTACCAAATGCTCTGTGCGCCGTTTGCAGAAATGCTGCCATAAGGTTTCCCATTCCCATATGGGTAAAGCTATTTGGCGGAGGCATTTTATTGTTGATGATCTTTTCGCTTATCAACCTGCCCGCAAGCCTTACAATAGGTCTTTGCCTTGAAAGAGGCATAGCGGCAGAACAGCAACATAAATTTGTTACCGCGCAGCGCTATTTTACACAGGCTGTAAAGCTTGACTCTGCCAATACAGAAGCGAACGAACATTTAATAATAGCGACCTACTACAACAATGATTTGGTCACATTTTTACAGAGTGGAAACCGCATTGCAAATAAAACACTGGATGATGATGAACTGCTGGGCAGGGTGAATGCGCTGGCTGCGAAAACCGGTTATTATTTTGCCTCAGATAGTTTTTATACCATAGAAAAGGCATATGCTTCAGCAGATGCAATACCCGACAGTGTGTATATAAACTATATTAAAAATAATAACGATAACCTGTACGAACAAACAATGTTCGCTTCCACGCTTTTTGATCATAAAGATTACCGGCGCTGCGACAGCCTTTGCCACATTATTTTGAATACAGATGATGAGAATTTTTCCGCATTGACTTTAATGGGTTCTGCCAAGCGTTTTGAAAACCAGGCAGACAGTGCTGTATATTATTGCAACAGGATACTTTATATGAATAATGAATCCGGTTATGCAGGTTGTTTAAAAGCAAGAGCTTTATTGAAGCTTAAACGAAATGATGAAGCACTGAAAATAGTTATGGATTGTAAGCAGGCTGACAGTACAAATGCCTATATACTGGCAACACTTGCACTGGTATATCATTTCAATAATGACATTGCAAAAAGAGATGCAGTGCTGCACCAGGCGGAAAGAATGAATACCGATTCAACTGCCACAGAAATATTTCAGTATGTATATGATGTAATCAACAATAAGGAATCACTCTAAAACCATATCTATGTTCTTCGTTCCTGGTATAGCCATTACCATTCTTACTTTTCCCGGTGTTATAGTGCATGAACTGGCGCACCAGCTTTTCTGCCGCTGGTTTAAAGTGCCGGTGTTTAAAGTGGTGTATTTCCAGCCAAAGAATCCTGCAGGCTATGTATTGCATGAAGTGCCGCAACGCAAATGGCAAACTATTATGATCAGTACAGGTCCCTTTTTTGTAAATACTATTTTGGGTGCTATCATAGCAATGCCCGCCGCATTGCCGGTATTCCGGTTTAATAGCGGCAATTTTGGGGATTACCTGCTTATATATCTGGGCGTATCTATTGCCATGCATGCATTCCCCAGCACAGGCGATGCACAAAGCATTATTGCGGTAATGAAAAATGCTTCTGCGCCCTGGTGGCTGAAGGTCATTGGCTGGCCTGTAGTGGGTTTGATCTATATAGGTTCACTTGGCAGTTTTTTCTGGCTCGACCTGTTTTATGGAATTGCGGTTGCAGCCGGTATTCCGAACTTGGTATTATGGATAATGCGGTAACTTTTATCTTAACCAAAATGATATGAAAAATTTTATCCTTACAGTTGCTGTGATGCTTGCATTGCTTGTACAGGCCTGCACTATTACCACCACGAAAGAAAAACAACCTGTGTTCACCACCGGCACAGACAGTATTGCTGCCGCACTTAACCGCATAGCAGTATGTGAAAATTTTCATTTGAACGGGTCTGATATTACCACCAACGGTAAAGAGGAAGCCGAGCTGGAAATTGATGTCATTAACGGGAAAAATATCCCTGCTGATGATGCGGCGATGATCTCTCTGGCAAGAGCAATTGCTTTGCAGGTGAAACAATTTTTAGCAGATAAGAATGCCTATAAAAGCTATAAGGTTTTATTTGTACACCAGGCAGAAGTATATGGTGTTACCAAAAGTGAATCACGTGGCAGGATATTTACCAACCAGGAGCTAACGGAACCGGCGACGCAGGCTGTTAAAGCCATATAAGCTTTCCGGTCAGGCATGGTCTCGCGCATGGCGAGACGAAACTTGACAGTGATTTTTTGTTGAATAGATGCTGGGAATTTTTAATACTGCCGGTAGCATTATTAATTTATTTATGCCGCATCAAAAAAGCCTTGGTTTAATTTTACTTCATGGCAACGAAAATTTATACAAAAACCGGCGATACAGGCAAAACCTCATTGATCGGTGGCACCAGGGTTTTAAAAAGCGATACCCGCATAGAAACATATGGTACGGTTGATGAGTTAAATTCCTATATAGGATTGGTAACTGATTATACACCCGATGAACACCAGCAGAGTATTTTAAAAAAAGTTCAGGATCGCTTATTTGTAATAGGTTCTTCTCTTGCCTGCGATCCCGGTAAAGAAACAGGCATGCATATTCCTGATCTGAACGAAGACGATGTGCTGTTGCTTGAAAAAGAAATTGACAGTATGAATGAAAAGCTTCCTGCAATGAAAAATTTTATTCTGCCTGGTGGCCACGCAGCGGTTTCTTCTACGCATATTGCGCGTTGCGTATGCAGAAGAACAGAGCGTTTATGCGTAAACATGCAGCAACATGAACTATTTGTTGAGCCGCTTATCATAAAATATTTAAACCGGTTAAGCGATTACCTTTTTGTATTGGCGCGCTTTACCGCACAGGAGTTACACGTTGCTGAAGTGATATGGAAAGGAAGAAGATAATTCAGCGCGGGTGGTAGCTATTATCAAACCTTAACGCTTCTTTAAATTGAAATGTGGTTTGGAAAATTAGATTTGTACAATGAAGTGTAGTTGGCTTATTTCTTTCTTGCTCATCATTTCTTCTTCCGTATTCTCGCAGGATCTGACAGGTATATGGCGCGGTAATTTTTATGCAGGCGTAGGTCCTTACAGGGAATATTATAAGTACGAAGTACAGATCGGCCAGCAAAAAAACCTTTCGTTGCAGGGTATTACCTACTCTTACCGTACTACTGTATTTTACGGCAAAGCAACCTGTACAGGCATCTGGTTCCCTAAAACAAAGAATGTACTGCTGAAGGAATTGAAGCTGATTGAACTAAAAATGTCAGGCGGCAGCGATGCCTGCGCTATGACCTGCGATCTCGATTATTCCAATGAAGACGGCAAAGAAATTTTACAGGGTACATTTACCAGTGTAAATACAAGCAACAATACAGACTGTGGCTCAGGTACGGTATACCTGGAGAAAGTAACAGAATCAGATTTTCATACAGAAGATTTTTTATTGAAGAAGAAAAAAACAGATACGCTTGCCACTGCGGCCCCAAATAAAACTTCACCTAAAACTGCAACGGCCGCCGCACCTAAAACAACAGTTGCAACTGACGTCTCAAAAATCAATACAAAAAAATTACAGGCCGCATTAAATATACCTGCTGACGGAATTGCCGGACCTAAAACCATAGCAGCCTTACAAAAAAAGCTTCCTGATTTCAACGGCAAATTAGATGTAAGTAATACAGCGCAGGTGAACGACCTGGTTGCACGCATTAAAAAAACAAATGCTGCTGCTGTTAAAAAAGCAAAGCCCTCAGTGCCAGCTGTACAAAATAAGGTTGCGCCGCCTGTTATAAACAAAACAGATACGATAGCTAAAACACCGCCTGCTGCTGTGCCGGAAACGCAGATGAATAAAGCTCCGGAAATAAAACCGGTACCTGTTCCTGATGTGATCAAAACAAGAAGTAATCCGCTCATAAAAACAATTATTACCAATTATCCTGATATAACAATTGAATTATACGATAACGGCGAAATTGATGGCGATACAATAACAGTATATGATAACAACAAGGTCATAGCCTGGAAAAGAGGTTTAACTGATAAACCCATCACACTTAATATAAAGGCAGACGCTAATACGCCAACGCATGAACTGGTAATGGTTGCAGATAATCTCGGTACGCTTCCACCCAATACTGCGTTGATGGTGGTAACCACAGGCGGTAAGCGTTACCAGGTATTTATTTCAAGTGATACACAAAAAAATGCAAAGGTTGTTATCGATTACCAGCCCTGAAAGTTTTTAAAGCTTTACCTGTTTTTTGTAGGATGCCATAAAATACTTAGTGATTTTTGCAGGATGAATTTTGAAAACAGCATTGCATTTGCCCGCCGGCTTGATAAAGAGGATGCATTAAACAATTTCAGGAACCGTTTTTTATTTCCTCAGCACAACGGTAAGGATTGCATCTATTTCACAGGCAACTCTCTCGGCCTTCAGCCGAAAAATACTTTAACTGAAATTCAAAAGGTTTTAGATGATTGGTCAGCGCTTGCGGTTGAAGGGCATTTTAAAGGTAACAGGCCATGGATGCATTTTCATGACCGGCTTACAAAGCCTTTGTCAAACGTTGTGGGCTGTTTGCCCGGAGAAGTTGTTATAATGAATTCGCTTACTGTAAACCTGCATTTAATGATGGTAAGTTTTTACAGGCCAACACAACAACGCTATAAAATAATCTGCGAAGCCAAAGCCTTCCCTTCCGATCAATATGCTTTTGAATCACAAGTTCGTTTTCATGGTTTTGATCCGGATAAAGCTGTTATAGAAGTGCATCCGCGCAACGGGGAACATACTTTGCGTACGGAAGATATTCTGGCTGCAATTGAAGAGCATGCAAATGAAACCGCGCTTGTTTTATTCAGTGGGATCAATTATTACACAGGTCAGTATTTTGATCTAAAAACTATTACCCAGGCGGCACATAAAGCCGGCGTCTGTGCAGGTTTTGATCTTGCACATGCTGCGGGGAATGTTGAATTAAAATTGCATGAATGGAATGTGGATTTTGCGTGCTGGTGTACATATAAATATCTGAACTCAGGGCCCGGCGCGGTTTCGGGCGCATACATTCATGAACGGTTTGCAACAGATAAAAATTTTCCAAGATTTGCAGGATGGTGGGGAAACAATAAGCAAACACGTTTTAAAATGGAAAAGGAATTTGATGCTATTCCCTCTGCTGAAGGATGGCAGCTGAGCACGCCGCCCGCATTATTATTAGCTGCGCATAAAGCTTCATTAGATATTTTTGAAGAAGCCGGCATTGAAAATATTCACGCGAAAAGAAAAGCATTAACGGCTTACCTGCATTTTATTTTAAATGATATAAACCAAAAAAATAAAGAAAGTACTATTGAAATACTTACGCCTTCAAATGAAGAGGAGAGAGGCTGCCAGGTTTCAATGTTCATGCATAAAAACGGAAAAGAAATATTTGATGCTTTAACTGAAGAAGGTATAATCGCAGATTGGCGTGAACCGAACGTAATCCGTATTGCTCCTGTGCCTTTGTATAATACCTATGAAGATGTTTGGCGTTTTGGAAACATTATTGAAAATATTTTATAATGAGAGTTGATAAGAACTAAGGTGTTTTAATTTAGCCACGAATGCTTTATTCGTGCATTCGCGGCAATTAATTCCAAGGCCTTTTAAGAAAACTTTTTCCCTGTTAACTGCATTACTTTTTCTTTATAATTAACCCCAATCGGAATGATAAGCTTTGTTGTTTCAATATTGTTTCCATAAATGCTTTTTATACGTGCCAGCGAAACAATATATGATTTATGTACACGTATAAACTGATCTGCCGGCAATAATTTCTCCATTTCATTCATGGTTTGCAGTGTAACAAGTTTAGCATCTGTTGTGCATATTTTTAAATAATCCTTCATGCCTTCGATATAAATAATATCAGCATAATCTACTTTAAAAAATTTGCCATTACTCTTTATATAGATGTGATCTTTTTCAGCGCTTTTCGTAAGCTGTCTTCCTTCTATGATCTTATTGATGGCTTTGGAAAATCTTTCAAACGAAATAGGTTTCAAGAGGTAATCAACTACATTCAGTTCATAACTTTCAATCGCATAATCAACGTAAGCCGTTGTAAGGATCACCAGTGGCGGATCCGGCAGTGTTTTCAGAAAATGCAAGCCGTTCATCCCGGGCAGTTCTATATCAAGAAAGATCAGGTCGATGATATGATTCTGTAAAACATTTTGCGCTTCGGGTGCATTATTACAAACAGAGGTCAATTCAAGCTCTGTAATTTTTTCTATATGAGCCTGTAATACTTTTTGAGCCAGCCTTTCATCTTCAACTATGATGCACTTTATCAAGCAGGGCGTTTTTTAAAATTAATGATACTGTAAAAGTGTTATTGTTCAAAATTATATCGAGCGTATGCGTATCAGGATACAGGCTTTCCAGTCTTCTCTTCGCATTTCTTAACCTCAATTCGCTTGTTCTGCTTTGATCTTTTTCTGTTTGTATAATATTCAATGCATGCGTAGAAGGATATAATAATTCAAGAATGCCTTTACTGTTTTTTAATCCTGTTCCCTCTATTTTTTTTGCCTGCGTTTCAAGATCGGCGCTCGTGTTGTTTACAACTGATAATTCGATCTGGTCAGGTTTTACATCAATGGTTATATAAATAAAAGCATTGGCATAAGCATTGTCGAATGCATGTTTGAAACCGTTTTCAACAAAGGCAATAAAAAGAAATGGTTCTACCATTATGCTTTCGGTTAACCCGGTAACAGAAAAACGCACGTCAGCATTATGCCTTATTTGTTCAATGCCAATATAATTGCGGATGAATTCTATCTCTTTTGATAGCAGTACTTTTTCTTCATTGCAATCATAAATAAGGTAGCGCATCAGGTCTGCCAGTTTCACCACTACCTCAGGCGCTTTATCTGATTTTTCCAAAGTGAGTGCATAAATACTATTCAATGTGTTGAAGAGGAAATGCGGATTTAATTGTGACCGGAGATATTTTATCCTGAAGTCGCTGTTATCTTTTTCAAGTTTTTTAAGGAGTTCTTTTTCATCCAAAGCTTTTTTAATAAAATAAATGCCAATGGCAATTAAAGTGTAAATACTACTCCATAAAAACTCTCTTATAAAAGTGCTGGAACTGTAAGTAAAATAAGATTGTTGAGTTTGATTGGCGAAATCCCAAATAAGTGAATAAATACCAAACAACAATAATTGTATAGTTGCCAGGAACAAAATAGTTAAGCTGAAAAATTGTATATATTTTTTTTCAAACAAAAACCCGGGAACAATTATTATGGAGTATAAAGCATAAGCCGGCAACAAAAAAAGGTTAACTACAAATAAAAACCACCACATGTTTGGGTCGTGTAAAAAAAAAGTAAGACAATTTACCAATGGGTTCATTAAAGCCAGCAGGATCCAATAAAATATCTCGATCGTGTAAGCATGTTTTACCGGCCTGTCGTTATCAAATTCCATAAACCTTATTTATAATTAAAACTACTTTTTAAAAAAGTCTCTGCAATATCCATTTCGACCAACTATATAATAAATCCGATGAATTAGAGAGCTGAGTGGTGAGTGGTAAAACCTTGAACCTTGAACCTTGAACCTTGAACCTTGAATCTTGAATCTTGAACCTTGAACCTTGAATCTTAAATTGCACCGGTTTAAATAATATCTATTTGAAAATACTTCTATACTTATTATCAATTTTATTGGTCAGCATTGTAACAACTCCGTTGGCGGCTCAATCTGATATTATCGTTATTAAAGGAAGGGTATTTACTCCAGAAGGTACACCGGCATTCGTATCGGTTGAACTGAAGAACCAGAAGAAAGTAAAATCCACAGACGATAAAGGCGACTTTCGGTTTGCAGGGGTTCAGAATGTTCCCGATACGCTTGTTATTACTTCTGTTGGGTTTAAAACCGGGAAGCTTGTAATAACGCCTTCCGGAGATTCAGTTATTGATGTAGGCAAAATATACCTTACAATGTATGCCAGGCAATTACAGGATATAGAAGTAAAAGGGCGGATAAACAAATCTTATAAAAGCGATTATTCTTTTGCGGGCACCAAAATCCAAACGGAATTGATCGATATACCGCAATCAATTTCTGCAGTTACCAAAGAACTGATCAAAGACAGGATGAATTTTACCCTGAAAGATGCAGCCGATGAAGTTGCCGGCGTAAACAATTATTCAGGATATGATGATTACACAATAAGAGGTTTTAAAGCGGAAAATGCAAGGATGATCAACGGGCTTCGCGGGTATAATACCACTTATACCAGTGCCATGCTGGTGAATGTGGAAAGGATTGAAGTAATAAAGGGCCCTGCTGCAGCCTTATATGGCAACTGTGATCCCGGTGGTACCATTAACCTGGTAACGAAAAAACCATTGCCGCAAAAAGAAAGTGAGATAGATATATCTGCCGGTACATGGGATCATTACAGGGCGCAGGGCGATATTACCGGGCCGCTAAATACAAATAAAACTTTATTGTACAGGTTGAGTGCCGGGTATGATAAAACCAATTCTTTTCGTGATCAATACTTTGCTAAGTCGTATGAGATCGCACCATCGCTTTCGTATATTCCAAATGAAAAAATTCAGGTAAATATTGATTTTTCATTCTCACATATCAACACGATTCTAGATCGTGGTCAACCCGGTTTATTAAATGATCCAATTCTTACATCAACACCCATAAATCTTATTGCTTCGCAACCCGGCGACTACCTGCATGAAAATGACTATGCAACCAATCTTTTATTTTCATACAAAATAAATAAACATATCGGCTTTAACAGCGGCTACTTAAATTATATTACGCAACAAAATACCGCAGAACATGGTGTACATAGCTACATCATGCCCGATTCTGTAAACCTTTATTTTTCTCAATGGGTTTATCATACGGTTACCAACACATTCACTAATTATTTTACATACCGCTTTTCTACCGGTGCAATCAACCACCAGCTTTTGGCAGGGTATGATTATATAAGCAGCAAGGTGGATCTTGATCAAAATTATTTTGAAGATGCCAATGCTTTTGGGCAAAGCAGTGGTATTGCGGGCACATTCAGCTTAAAAAATCCAATCTATACTTCCGCACCTGCCGGCAGTTATAAATTATCTGATTACGGATCCGGTGCTACTGATGTGGACGCCACTGTTTATCACACGCAGGGATTGTATATACAGGAACAGGTTGAATGGAAAAAATGGAGATTATTATTTGGGCTGCGACAGGAATTGTATACGGCAGGAGACAACGATGACAATACAGACACTACTGATGATGACGGGGAGAAAGTTTTGCTTCCGAGAATTGGGTTAGTATTTAAACTGCGGCCATGCATCAGTGTGTATGGTACTTATAATAAAGGTTTTGATCCTTTTGAAGCTTCCACCAGTACACAGGTTTTTGATGCGCCCTTTAAGCCCATAACCAGTGAATTATTTGAAGCAGGAGCCAAAGCCGATTTATTTAATAACCAGTTGGGAGCCTCTGTTGCTGTATACCAGTTAACATTGCATAATGTAGCTGTTAACGCCAACGATATTTCGAACCCTAACCTGTATATACAACAGGGCGAAGACAGGTCGCGGGGAGTAGAAACCGAACTGGATGGAAACATCCTTCCTGACCTGTCTGCTTCTGTTTCTTATTCTTACTGCGTAGCAAAGGTTATTAAAAGCAAAATTGCTGCACAGGAAGGCAGTCTGGTAGAGAATGCGCCTGAAAATTCAAGCAGCAGCTGGATTAAATATACTTTTCAAAACAGAGCTTTAAAAGGTTTTGGAATAGCTATAGGTCATATACAGGCAGGTACCAGGAATACGCTGGAAACAGGAATACGCCTGCCTGGCTATTTTTTGCTGAATGGCGGCATTCGGTATCAGTACAAACATTATAATGCAGCCTTAAATGTAAACAACATATTTAATAAAACATATTGGATCGGCGCCTATAACAACGTAAATAAATGGCCGGGGCCACCTCTGAATTGCATGGTAGAAATAGGCTACAGGTTTTAAAATAAAAACATGCTAACTGCTGAAATCTGAAATTGAATGCTGAACGCTGAGACCTGTAAAGCTTATTCCGTAGTCTTTCTCCGCTTTTGTAAAGCGTAGGAGGTATAAGACAGTATTGCCCCTGCTGATGATACCATTATATGGTTGGCTATGCACCTGGGTTGCAGCAACCGGTACCTGATACATGATACTATGTTTTTTAATATCAAAAGTCAGGCTGGCTCGGCGCAGGAATATAAATGTCAAAGGTTGCGCCTTTGTTCAATTCACTGGTTGCAGTAATAATTCCGTTATGATTCTCTACAATTTTTTTTACGATGGCAAGCCCTATACCGGTTCCGTGGTATTCCATCCTGCCATGCAGGCGCTGGAATAGTTCAAATATTTTTTCGCTGTAATGTTGTTCAAATCCAATTCCATTATCTGAAATACTTATCTGACAATACCACATTTTATCTGAAAGTTGATTGTTTTTAAATTCTGTTCCCCTGACAATTTTACTTTCTATTTTTATCTGCGGTGGTTGTTCCGGTTTTGAGAATTTTAATGCATTGCTTATAAGGTTATGTAAAAGCTGGCGAAATTGAAAAGGGATAATATTGATCTCACATAAATTAATTGCTTCTATAGTTGCATATTTTTGCTGCAGTTCCTCTTTTAGTTCTGCTTTTACCTGTTCAACAATTTTATTAAGATCAGTTTTTTCATATTTCCTTTCTGCTGAATTAGTGCGTGAGTATGTCAATAAATCATCAATGAGAGTTTGCATGCGCTCTGCGGCATGCTGCATTCTTTTAAACTGGTCTTTCCCGTTTTCTGTAAGATTACTATATTCTGTGTCGAGAAGGCGGCCGGCAAAGGTTTGAATTTTACGAAGCGGCTCCTGCAAATCGTGACTTGATATGTAAGCGAATGATTGAAGTTCCTTGTTTATCTTTTCAAGAACAATATTTTTTTGCTCAAGCTCTGCTGCACTTTTTTTCAACCTGTCTTCGGCATCTTTTTTTTCTGTAAGATCATGCGTAACTTTTGAAAACCCTATCACATCATTTTTTTCATTGTGCACAGCTGTGATAAGCACGCTTGCCCAGAAAAGACTTCCGTCTTTACGCACACGCCATCCTTCCTGCCTTGCCCTGCCGGTTTGTATTGCCTGCTTCAATAATTTTTGAGGCAAATTATTTTTTCGGTCTTCTTCTGTATAAAAATTAAAAAAACTTTTACCGATAATTTCCGCTGCTTTATAGCCCTTTATTTTTTCTGCCCCGGCATTCCAGTTTTCAACAATACCCTCCCGGTTTAAATAAAGTATTGCATAATCCTGTACTTCTTCAACCATCAGGTGATACCGCTCCTCACTATCTTTAAGTAACCTGTTTGATTCAATGAGTTCCTTCGTTCGCTGTTGCACTTGTTTTTCCAGTTCATCAGAAAAAAACTGGTGTTCCTGGATGTGTGTTTTTTCTTCCGTAATATCACGGCATGTTCCTAACAGTATTTTCGGGTTATGCTGCTCATCAAAAAAAACCTGGCCTTTCACCTCTATCCATTTAATTAGTTTATTCCGGGCGAATATCCGGGATTGGTAATGAAGGGCTCCATCTTCCAAAGCTTTTTTAAAAGCTTCATTTCTTGTAAAAATATCACCAGGATGTAGTTGGGCGAGAAATTGCGCATGGCTGATTTTTTCTTCGGTTGCATAACCAAAGATCTGGTTAAATCTTTCGGAACAATCTATAGAATCTGTTATTAAGTCCAATTCAAAAGTACCAAGGTCGCTTGCTTCAATAACTACATTAAGTTTATCAACGCCTTTTTGAATCTCCTGTCGTGCAATTACCTGTTGTGTATTATCCACTACCCAAACAGCTATTTTATTTACTTCTCCGTTCGTGTTTCTGATAGGCGCATAAACAAAAGTTACAAAAACATTTTCCTTATTGCCATGGCGTACCAGCGTTAGTTCAACTTCATTTGCATAAAAAGGTATTCCATCTTTCACCACTTTCTCAAGCGCAGCTTCATAATAAGGGCGTGCCTCCGAAAATGTGTCCCAATAAAATTTTCCCGCAATTGCTTCATAAGACTTGCCCGCTACCTCGATAAAACTATCATTTACTATCTCACTTATCAATGTAAACGCATCTAATACGCAAATACCAATGGGCGCATCTAATATCATATTCCGGATATTCTGTTCAACCTGTGCTGCCTTCCTGTTGGCTATTCTTTGTTCAGTAACATCTTCTAAAGTTCCATTGAAACGATATGCAGTTTTTTTCTCATTAAACCAGGCCCTGCCCTTTGCCCGCACATTGGTCTCTTTTTTTGTACCGGGATGAATGATGGTATATTCAATATCATACTTACCTCCTGAAGAAAAGTCCAAAGCTTTTTGTATAGCTGTTGTTACTCTTTGCCTGTCACTTTCAAAAATAGCATTAATGGCATGGTTAAGTTCGATCTGTTCATTTGACGGCAATCCAAACCATTTTTTTAAGCGTTCATTAGCAGAAAATTTGTTTGTAATTGGATTGTAGTCCCATGTTCCCAATTCGGTAGCATCAATGGCAAATTCCAGTTCATTTTTGCTTTCTTCAAGCTCATGCAGCGTTATTATTTTAGATGTTGTTTCGGTGCATGTAACCAAAACGCCCGCCGGTTTATCGGATTCATCATTAACCGGGCTATAACTAAAAGTCCAATACACGTCTTCAATTTTGCCATTGCGGAAAATAGGGATCAGCTGGTCTTCACTCCATGTAGCTTCTCCGCCTGAAAGCACCTGGTCTATCAATGGCTTGATGATGTGCCATATTTCAGTCCATGCTTCTTCTGCTTTCATCCCAAGTATAGAAGGATGTTTTCCATTTTGTCCCAGGCTTGGCCGGTAAGCATCATTATAAAAACAAATCAACTCCGGCCCCCACCATAAAAACATAGGAAATTTTGAGTTGAGAATTATACTCAGGGTTGTGCGCAAACTCTGTGGCCAGAACTGCATAGAACCCAATGACGTTTTGCTCCAGTCTTTTTCGCGCGTAAGTTTTCCCATTTCCCCGCCACCTGTAAGGAATTGCGGAAAATCATCGTCTTTTTGAATTCCCATTTCAATATCTGTTTATACTTGAATTACGAATTTTTCTTTGGAGGGTCTTTGCAGATTATTTTCAACAGTATTTGTCAGAGCCTCAAGAATAATTTTTTTGAGTTTTTTAAAATCCCCGGGCTTACGAATGTACCAATGTGCTCCTTTTTCATAAAGTAAATCTACTACTTCATGGTTAAGCGAAGTAGAATAAATTATTACAGGAAGTTGTTTTAATTTTTCATTGCGTTTTATTTCCGACAAACACTCTACACCTGTTTTACGTGGCATATTGATATCAAGAAAAAGTATATCGGGAAGTGTCACCAGCTTTGTTGTGAGCAGGTCCATTAATTGTTCTCCGTTCTTTACAGTTTTAAGGGATGAATTGAGCGGCAATTCTTCCAACGCTTCTTTAAAAAACATACAATCATCATCATCATCATCGGCAAGCAGCAGGTTAACCGAACCTATATTCATCATGCGAATGTAGAAATTAATATTTTATGATGAAAATACAACAATCTGCAAATACGGCATCAGGAACGCGATAGTGGTGGCTGGTGCTTTGTGATAAGAAGACGGGTCAGGGATTGCCGCTCCATACCTCCCCGTACTCTCCTCCATACCCATGGTCCCGGCTTTTTCTAATCTTTCACAAACTTTCGCCCTAACCTTGCAGCTTATTTCATTGCATTCCTCTATCTTTGCCGCCCCAAAAGTTCTTTTAGAATAATATTTCCCGGATTTACAGGGAATAATCTTGGGAGTCGAACCCGGTAAAATGCCGGGAGACGTTTGAACCAATAAAATTTATAAAAATGGCTAAAGAAATCTCCGGCTATGTAAAGCTGCAGGTAAAAGGTGGTCAGGCAAACCCTGCGCCTCCGGTTGGTCCTGCACTTGGCTCTAAGGGCGTGAACATCATGGAATTCTGCAAACAGTTCAATGCCCGTACACAGGATAAAATGGGAAAAGTACTTCCTGTTTTGATCACAGTTTACACAGACAAGTCTTTTGACTTTGTTATCAAAACTCCTCCCGCTTCTATTCAGTTATTGGAAGCTGCCAAAGTTCAGAAAGGTTCCAAAGAAAGCAACCGCAACAAGGTTGGTAAAGTAACATGGGCACAGGTTGAAGCTATCGCTAAAGATAAAATGCCTGATTTGAATTGCTTTACCGTGGAAAGTGCAATGAAAATGGTTGCCGGCACTGCCCGCAGCCTGGGTTTAAATGTTGAAGGCACAGCACCCTGGAACAATTAGCCCCTATCCCCTAAAGGGGTATTTGAAAAAACTTAAAAAGAATTAAAATGGCAAAGCTTTCAAAAAAGAGAAAAGTAGCAGAAGCTAAAATTGATAAAAGCAAACAATATAATTTAAAAGATGCATCAACGCTGGTTAAAGAAATTAATACAGCAAAATTTGATGCTTCTGTCGACCTGCATATTCGCCTGGGTGTTGATCCTAAAAAAGCAGACCAGCAGGTTCGCGGTACAGTAAGCCTTCCGCATGGAACTGGCAAAACAAAAAAAGTATTGGTATTATGTCCTCCTGATAAAGAAGAAGCTGCAAAAGCTGCAGGTGCTGACTTTGTTGGCCTGGATGAATTCGTTCAGAAAATTGAAGGCGGATGGACAGATGTTGATGTTATCATCGCAACACCGTCTGTAATGCCCAAGATCGGTAAATTGGGTAAAATTTTAGGTCCGCGCAACTTAATGCCGAATCCTAAAACAGGTACCGTTACCAACGATGTGGCTGCAGCAATTACAGAAGTTAAAGGCGGTAAGATCGCTTTCAAGGTTGATAAAGCCGGGATCGTTCATGCATCAATTGGCCGTGTATCATTCACGCCTGAAAAAATTGCTGCAAACGGCCAGGAACTGATCAATACTATCATCAAATTAAAACCATCAACAGCAAAAGGTATTTACCTGAAAGGTGTTAGCCTTGCAAGCTCAATGAGCCCGGGCATTACTGTTGATACAAAATCTGTTCATTAAAGCGGCCCATCCTAACCTTCCCAAAGGGAAAGAATAGGAAAAGCCATAAAAAATATTCGTATGAATAAGGATCAAAAAAAAGAAGTAATTGAAGCTCTGAAAGAGAAATTCAATCAATATAATAACTTCTATGTTACTAACACAGAATCGCTGAGTGTTACCCAGGTGGGCAAATTGCGTCGCATTTGTTTTAATAAGAATGTTGAAATGAAAGTGGCAAAGAATACACTTATACGCAAAGCGCTTGAAAGTATTGATGCTGAAAGATATAGCGGTGTATATGATAGCCTTAATGGTGTTACCGCTATCATGTTCAGTGAGAATGCAAAAGAACCAGCATTGATCATCAGCACATTTCGCAGTGAAAGCAAAACAGAAAAACCTGTTTTAAAAGCAGCGTATATCGACAGTGATGTTTTTGTTGGTAACGACCAGCTTGAAGTATTAAAAACACTTAAGAGCAAAAACGATCTTATTGGTGAGATCATTGGTTTATTGCAATCACCGGCTAAAAATGTTATCAGCGGCTTAAACGCAGGAAGCAAATTAGCAGGTATCTTAAAAGCATTGGAAGAAAGAGCACAAGCTTAATTAATGAACAATTGACAATTATCAATTATTTATTGTCAACTGTCAATTCAAATAATTATCCTAGCCTGAAGGGATAAACAAACCCAAATTTTTTTAATCACAACCGCCGGAGCACAGGCAATGAAGGCGGCAAAAATTTGAAACCATGGCAGATTTAAAATCATTTGCAGAACAACTGGTTAACCTCACCGTAAAAGAGGTAAATGAATTAGCAAAAATTCTTAAAGAAGAGTACGGTATTGAACCTGCAGCTGCTGCAGTTGCTGTAGCTGGTCCTGCTGCAGGCGGTCCTGCTGCTCCTGCTGTTGAAGAAAAAACAGCCTTCGATGTTATTTTGAAAAGCGGTGGCGCTGAAAAATTAAAGGTTGTAAAAATCGTGAAAGACTTAACTGGTCTTGGCTTGAAAGAAGCTAAAGATTTAGTTGACGGCGCTCCGAAACCTGTAAAAGAAGGCGTTGGTAAAGCTGAAGCTGAAGATGTAGCTGCTAAATTGAAAGAAGCAGGCGCTGATGTTGAAGTAAAATAAGTTCTGCATTAAGTAGTAATAAAAATCCCCCGATACATCGGGGGATTTTTATTTAAAAGACCTGATAAGTTTTTATATTTTATCTATATCCAAATATTCAATATTTATTTTGCATGGTAAACAATTGAACATCGGTTATTGAATGTTGATTATTGATTGTTGCGTTCTTCTTTGCATCTTCGCGTACACGGGTGCTTATGTCTAAACTATTTAAACAGATCCGGATACTTACTCTCCTGTTTATAATAGCGCTGGTAATAAGCGGCATTACAGTTTTCCCTCTTTACAGTGAAATAAAATGGATACAGGAAGCAAACATTTTAAGTGAAGATTCTGCTGTGCGTGCATGGTTAATTAAAGTTTCGGAAGGTATCAGCCAGACGCAAAAACAGTTTCCTTTTCTTTTTTATGGCTTTGACTGGCTGGCTTTCGCTCATCTTGTTATAGCTGTTTTATTCATTGGTGTTTACCAACATCCTCTGCGCAACAGGTGGATCGTACAATGGGCGATGATCAGTTGTGTTGCAGTTTTGCCGCTCGCATTTTTTGCAGGCACTGTAAGAGGTATTCCTTTCTTTCATATTTTGATTGATTGTTCTTTCGGGGTGACAGGATTGATTCCTTTATATTTTATCCGGATCAAAATAAATAAACTAAAAAAATACAGGTCGAACGGCCGAAGCAATCGCAGTACTGATCAGGATTAATGCCGGCTTTTTGTTTACCCCTTTTTGAACTGCAGGATTTAAAATTTTATTTTTGAGTTTAACTTATAACACATGACCATACAGGAGGCACAACAAAATGTTGATACATGGATAAAAACAACGGGTGTACGATATTTTAATGAACTTACCAATCTTGGTATTTTAATGGAAGAAGTGGGAGAGTTGTCAAGGTTAATGGTACGCATTTATGGAGAACAATCATTTAAAGAATCAGATGCCCCTGCACTAAAGGGAGAAAGTACAAATAAGCTTTTGGAAGATGAAATGGCTGATGTGTTGTGGGTTTTAATTTGCCTTGCCAATCAAACAGGTATTAATCTTACTGAAGCATTACAAAAGAATTTTGAAAAGAAAAATGTGCGTGATGCAGAACGTCATCAAAATAATGAGAAACTTAAATAGTTCGTGGTTCATAGATCATAGTTAATAGTAAAAAGCTGTATACCTTGAAACGCTGAAACAATTGAAACTTTTGAAACAAACAAACTATCATCTTTCTGAAATAAAAGAAGTTGCTGAGCAATTGTGGCGTGAATACAACTCAAAAAAAGTTTGGGCTTTCCAGGCAACAATGGGCAGCGGCAAAACAACATTCATTCATTCTTTATGTGATGTATTAAAAGTACGCGATACAGTAAGCAGCCCAACATTTGCAATCATTAATGAATATACAAGTGTTGTTGCAGGAACAATTTTTCATATGGATTGGTACCGTATGAAAGATGAAGAAGAAGCTATTCAGGCCGGTTGTGAAGATTGTATTGAAGGTGATGCTTATTGTTTTATTGAATGGCCTGAAAAATTTCCGCAGCTTTTACCTGGAAACACTTTGCATATTTTATTGGAAACAATAAATAATTCTGAACGAAGGCTAACCATTCTGCCTTCATTAATCTAACTAATCTTATTTTTATAATCCAATCAAAAAAGGTATGGCAACTACCAGGCCGGTAATCAGCGGTGGTTTCAGTTTTGAAACACAGGAAGAAAAATTAGATATAAAACCACAAAGCGCCAAGCTCACCATTGGCATTCCCAAGGAAACAGTATTGCAGGAAAACCGCGTGGCTTTAATTCCCGAAGCAATAAATGTTTTGGTGAGCAATGGCCACCAGGTAATAGTAGAAACAAAAGCCGGTGAAGGCAGTAAATATTCCGATAATGATTTTAGTGAAGCAGGTGCACAAATTGCTTTGAAGAAAAAAGAAGTATACAAAGCGCCGATGCTTATTAAAAGTGCGCCGGTAATGGAAGATGATATGCAGTTTCTGCAAATGAATCAAACCATTATTTCTCCCATTCATCTTTCAATGTTGAAAAAAGAATTGCTTGAAAAGATGATGGAAAAAAAGATAACAGCACTTGGTTTTGAAAATTTAAAAGATGATAGTGGTACTTACCCGATCGTGCGTTGCATGAGTGAAATTGCGGGCAGTGCAGCGATGCTTATTGCAGGACAATTTTTAGGCAGCAGGGAAAATGGTAAAGGTGTTTTGCTGGGCGGCATCAGTGGTATTCCGCCAACAAAAGTTATTATTATCGGCGCCGGCGTTGTTGGAGAATTTGCAACGCGTACCGCTTTGGCAATGGGTGCTTCGGTAAAAGTTTTTGATAACAATGTATATCGCTTAAAGCGTTTGCAAAATAACCTTGGCATGCGTGTGTGGACAAGTGTTATGGAACCACGTATCCTCGCAAAACAATTAAAGACATGTGAGGTTGCAGTTGGCGCATTAACCAATGAAGGTGGGAGAAGCCCGATTGTTGTTACAGAAGAAATGGTTGAAGCAATGCGTTCAGGAAGTGTTATTATTGACGTAAGTATTGACCGCGGCGGTTGTTTTGAAACAAGTGAAATAACAACACATGAACATCCAACATTTGTAAAACATGGTGTGATACATTATTGTGTTCCGAATATTCCAAGTGGTTATGCACGCACAGCAAGTCATGCGATAAGCAATGTGCTTATGCCTTTGCTGTTGGATGCAGGTGATGCCGGTGGCATTGAAGAAATGATGTGGCATAATTTTAATTTGCGCAATGGTGTGTATATGTATCACGGCCATCTGACCGATCTATACATCAGCCAGCGTTTTGATCTGAAGTTTACTGATCTGAATTTGCTTATAGCAAGCAAGCGATAGAGATAATTATTCAACACCACTTCCTGGTTGGTTTGCTTTTGATTTTATTTACCCTGCATGTAATGCAGGGGCTATTATTTTTTAATCCCTTCAGAATTTTGCGATTAGGGAGGTAAAGTTTCCGGTAAGCTGAAAGGCTTAAATAATAACTGCGGATTATTATTTTTTAATCCCTTCAGGATTTTTGCGATTAGGAAGGTAAAGTTTCCGGTAAGCCTGAAAGGCTTAAATAATAACTTCGGATTATTATTTTTTAATTCCTGCAGGATTTTGCGATTAGGAAGGTAAAGTTTCCGGTAAGCCTGAAAGGCTTAAATAATAACTTCGGATTATTATTTTTTAACCCCTTCAGGATTTTGCGATTAGGAAGGTAAAGTTTCCGGTAAGCCTGAAAGGCTTAAATAATAACTGCGGATTATTATTTTTTAACCCCTTCAGGATTTTTGCAATTAGGAAGGTAAAGTTTCCGATAAGCTGAAAGGCTTAAATAATAACTGCGGATTATTATTTTTTAATTCCTTCAGGATTTTGCGATTAGGAAGGTAAGTTTCCGGCAAGCCTGAAAGGCTGAAATAATAACTACGGATTATTATTTTTTAATTCCTTCAGAATTTTGCGATTAGGAAGGTAAAGTTTCCGATAAGCTGAAAGGCTTAAATAATAACTGCGGATTATTATTTTTTAATTCCTTCAGGATTTTGCGATTAGGAAGGTAAGTTTCCGGCAAGCCTGAAAGGCTGAAATAATAACTACGGATTATTATTTTTTAATTCCTTCAGAATTTTGCGATTAGGAAGGTAAAGTTTCCGATAAGCTGAAAGGCTTAAATAATAACTGCGGATTATTATTTTTTAATTCCTCCAGGATTTTGCGATTAGGAAGGTAAAGTTTCCGGTAAGCCTAAAAGGCTTAAATAATAACTTCGGATTATTATTTTTTAACCCCTTCAGGATTTTGCGATTAGGAAGGTAAAGTTTCCAGTAAGCCTGAAGGCTTAAATAATAACTGCGGATTATTATTTTTTAACCCCTTCAAGATTTTTCAATTAGGAAGGTAAAGTTTCCGATAAGCCTGAAAGGCTTAAATAATAACTGCGGATTATTATTTTTTAACCCCTTCAGGATTTTGCGATTAGGAAGGTAAGGTTTCCGGTAAGCTGAAAGGCTTAAATAATAACTGCGGATTATTATTTTTTAACCCCTTCAGAATTTTTGCGATTAGGAAGGTAAAGTTTCCGGTAAGCCTGAAAGGCTTAAATAATAACTGCGGATTATTATTTTTTAATTCCTTCAGAATTTTGCGATTAGGAAGGTAAAGTTTCCGGTAAGCCTGAAAGGCTTAAATAATAATAACACCGGATGTAATCCGGTTAGAAGAAAATGAAAAGGTATCTAAACCCTGAAAGGGTTTAATATTGTTAAGTTGAATTCCAAACCTAATCAATAAAACAACCATGAGCACTTTTACACAAATTCTGTATCAAATTGTTTACTGTACAAAATACAGATCACCATCACTAAAGGAAGAAAATCGTACAGAATTGTATAAATACATTTGGGGTATTTTAAAAAATAAGCATTGCGTTTTATATCAGATTGGCGGTATAGAAGATCACCTGCATATTGTAACACATCTGCACGCATCTGTTGCTTTGGCAGATTTAGTTAAAGACATAAAACTATCGAGTGCAGAATTTATAAAAAACCAATATCTGTTTCCTGACTTTAATGGATGGCAGGAGGGATACGCAGCTTTTACTTATTCGATGAATGCAAAAGAAAATCTTATAAGCTATGTAAAAAACCAGGAAGATCATCATAGAAAGAAAACATTTACAGAAGAATTAAAAGGCCTGCTGCAGGAGCATAGAATCACGTTTGATGAAAAATATTTGCTGTGAATTTGTTGAATATGTGATTTACTTTCACCATCAACCATCAAATCCGGGCCTTTTAAATAACATCGCTTTTGGAAATTCAATGTTTACAGCCTGCTGCAATTGCTGAAGCAATACAAGTGCATTTAAAATAATATCGGTTGATGCAGGCAACAATTCATACAATCTTACCCAGGCAGCCATGCTTTTCTCAACAGCCATTAAGGCAATCCTGGCGCTGCCATCGCTGTCTTTCTGATAACCGTTTTCTTCTTCCCATTCTTCGCCTTCTGATTTGCCATGCAGGGCTCTTTGCAATTTGGCATCAATAAAATAAACATACCACTGTATTATTTCATAACAATCACTCATGCCGGCAACTGTATGTATTAAATCTGCTTCCTCTATAATGCCAGGGTCAGGATGCTGTGTTAACGCTCTTGTTGTATCAACTAAATCTGAATCATTTTGTTTTAAAAATGGCAGGATCAGTTTTTGATATTGTTTACACAGCTTTGAAAGCAAATGTTTTTTAGCTGAAGTATCAATGAATGACTGGTGTTCGTGGTAAGCCTTTTCTTCTTCTTTATTCATGACGAGGTCAATTCCATATTTTCCTGCTGCTTCATGTAACATCTCAATTGTTTTTTGAAAATAGGAAGAGATAGTTTCCCAAAAAGCTTTATTGTTTATATCAAGCTGTTCAGGTGAAAGTTTACCTGTGCTTTCATAGTTCCTGCAATGACCGGTAAAGGTGCAGCGTTCGCACCAGCGGTCGCAATAATTATAAATACCCGGTATAAATTTTTGTTGCATGAATGCGGTTTCCTGTTTATTCAACACTGAAATTAATAATAATGATAACGCTTATTTTCGCCATTCATGGCCGTCACGAAAGATTATTATAGAATACTCAATGTGAAATCATCTGCCACTACAGCCGGGATAAAAAATGCATACCGAAAAATTGCCATGGCTTATCATCCCGACCGCAATCCCGATGATGCATTGGCCGCAGCTGTATTCAGCGATGCTGCGGAAGCCTATAAAGTGCTTTCAGATAATGAATCAAGAAAGCGCTACAACTATGAACGTTATCTCACTGCAGAAGAAGAATACAAACGGCCGGTTGAAACAATTGATGCATTGATCTTACGTATTAAAAAACTGAATGAATATGTAAAACACACCGATTCTTTTCGTCTCAATAAAAATGCATTGTTATATACCATAAAGCAGTTATTTCCCGATGATCTTACGCTGTTGCAGCAAACCAATCATGCATTGCTGCAGCAATTTCTTGAACTTGTAACCATTGCAGCTCAGTATTTGTATTCGAATCAAACAAAACAGTTAAGCAGATTGTTAATGCCTTTTTATACCCGGCAGGAATGGCTGCAGTATAAATTGAGATCAATTATGCAGCAGCAGCAAAGACAGGAGCGGTGGGAAAAAAATAAAATAATTCTTGCCATAATTATTGCTGCAGTATTGTGCGCCCTTATTTTTCTTGTTTCAAAAACATAAAGCTTGTATTGCACGTTTATCATCACACGTTATCCAAAATATCTCGGGCTGTTTGGATTTTTTTCAATGGCTTTATTCCGTATGTTTTTATACTTCAATAAAGACATAAAATTCTTTAAGCTGATGGGTAGCGGCAGGAACGGAACATTTGATATGCATCCTGATCTTAATCAATGGGCACTATTATTTACAACAGAAGAAAAGCAAATAAAAGCGCCTGCATTCTTTTATGCATACTGGAATTTTTTTCATTGTAATATCAAAGAATTTTTATTGCAGCCAATGGAAGGCCATGGCTTTTGGGACAATAAAAAAGTCTTCGGCGAACTGCCAAAGTATGCTGTTCATGAAGGTGCGGTTGCCGTATTAACGCGTGCAACAATAAGAATAAAGCGATTAAAAAATTTCTGGAGTAATGTTGAAAGTGTTGCATCAAAAATGCCATCGGCAAAAGGCTTGATTGTTTCTTATGGAATAGGAGAGATGCCCTGGATAAAACAAGCCACTCTCAGTGTTTGGGAAAATAAGAATGATATGAAGGACTTTGCATACAATATGCAACAGCATGTGAATGTTATTCAAAAAACAAGAAGTGAAGGTTGGTACAAAGAAGAAATGTTTGTGCGCTTTCGCATACTTGAAGTAAAAGGTTTTGCCGCAGACGTTGCAGCAAAAATACTTATCTTGCAACCTTCTTATGAAGAAGCATAACCTACTTGCCATTTTTCTTAATCTTACCTAATACATGCAGCACAGCTGCCTTTATTTTTTACAGTTATTGCTTCATTAATCAAAAATTGTTTGTATGCTTGATGCTAAAAAATATTATGTAGAATCTGAGATTGGAACACTTCGAAAATTAATTATTCATAGTCCTGATGGCGGTATCGGCAAAATAATTCCCGGTACTTTTTCTGATAATTTGTATGATGATATTGTTCATTTGAAAAGCATGCAGAAAGAATACAACCATTATGTAATGTTACTGCTGTATTTTCTTGATCCTGAAAAAATAAAATACATACAGCAATGCCAGGAATCGCCTGAAGAAAGTGCAAAAGCAAATTGTTTTATTCCCGGTAAGAAGGAATATTTTAATTCTGATAAAGTGTTGGAAGTGCAGCACCTGCTTGAACAGATATTAAAAGATGACCGTGTAAAGCTGCGCCTTATTTCTGCTGTTTGTTCGTATGAAGAATCAAGCCATCAAACACAATTACAACTTGAAGCAATTGAGGACAATGCATTACTCGCCAAGATCCTCATCAGTGGTATATTACCAAAATCTGCGAGTGGTTTAAAAGAAGATCAATACATATTTCCACCGATCCCGAATTTTATTTTCACAAGAGATATTGGTATTATGATCAAAGATCATATCCTGCTCAGCCGCATGGCAACAACGGCAAGAAAGCGCGAGTCGCTGATAACAAAATTTCTTGCCATGTATTTTTTGTTTAAAGAAGATGCTTCCAAAGTGATAGAAGTAATTGAAGACAGCGACTTTTTTTTGTATGAAGAAATGGAACGCAAAGCGCGTTTTATAAGTATTGAAGGCGGCGATATCATGATGATACATCCGCACCATTTAATTGTTGGTTGCAGTGAGCGAACATCATCAAACGCTATCAATGAGATCATTCATACAATTTATTCAAATGAGCTGGGTATTGAAAAAATATCAGTAGTGAAGATCGCTAAGAACAGGGCGCAAATGCACATTGATACCATCTTCACACAGGTAAAACGCAATGTGTGGGTTTTATATGGGAGGTATTCTGAAAATATTATTGCAACAGAGAACATGGTGAAGCAATCTTACCTGCGCAGGTTAATGCATCAGCCAGACCTGAGTGCTATTGAAGAACCGGAAGTGCTGCAGTTTTATAAACCTGCTAATATGCCTTACCAACCCGACACTGATTACAGCGTATCTAAAAAAATTACAGGTATAGAAGACCTGTTGAAACAGGTAAGTATTGAAGATTATCATTGTAAACCGGAAGATGTAAAGATCATTTACAGCGGCGGTAATGAATTTCCTTATGATGACCGTGAACAGTGGACAGACTCCTGCAATGTTGTGGCATTAAAAGAAGGTGTTGTGATTGGTTACGACAGGAATGATTATACTGCCGCAAGCTTTCGCAAAGAAGGTTTTGATGTTATAACGACTGCTGAATTATTTAAAAAGTTTAATGAAGGCCTGGATCCGCAAAGCGTTACCGATACTTTGATATTATTACCTTCTGCAGAGTTGTCAAGGGCGCGTGGCGGCTCGCATTGCATGAGCATGCCGTTGTTGAGAGATAAACTTTTATAGTTCACATGTTCAAATGTTCACATGTTTAAATGTTGGAAGATTTTAAAAAACTGAACTATGTGAACTTGTGAACATTTAAACTTTTAAACATTTCTTATGCAAAACACAAGTACTGTTTTAATGATACGTCCTGTACATTTTGCGTACAATGCAGAAACTGCTGTGAATAATAAATTCCAGGTAGCAGGCAATGAAGAAGCGGCGCAAACAAAAGCATTGGAAGAGTTTGATGTGTTTGTTGAGAAACTAAGGAGCAATGATATTGATGTTACTGTTGTAAATGATACGCCCGAGCCGCATACACCCGATTCTGTCTTTCCAAACAACTGGATATCATTTCATGAAAATGGCGCCATTGTTTTGTATCCCATGTATGCGGCAAATCGCCGGGCAGAAAGAAAACAGCATGTGCTGGATACAATAGGTAATAAATTCAATATTGTAAACAGGATTGATCTGACCGGTTACGAAAACTCAAATATTTTTTTGGAAGGCACCGGCAGCATGGTGCTTGACCGCGATAATAAGATCGCTTATGCCGGTGTATCTGAACGCACCAATATAAGAGTGTTGGAAGATTGGTGCAATCAATTCGGTTATATATCCTGTTCGTTTAAAGCGACAGACGCCAACGGCGATGAAATATATCACACCAACGTGATGATGTGTGTAGCAGATAAATATGTTGTTATTTGCCTCGATTCAATTACTAACAACAGCGAACGCAAAAATGTTATTAATACGATTGCCAAAACTGGTAAAGAGATCATAACCATATCTGTTGAGCAGATGAACCGTTTTGCAGGCAACATGCTGCAACTGCAAAACAAAAAGGGCGAAAAAATAGTAGTTATGTCAGAACAGGCTTTCAAATCCTTAACCTATGAAGAAATAAGTACGCTTGAAAAATACAATCGTATTGTGTCTACTGATCTTGATTCAATTGAGATGAATGGCGGTGGCAGCGCAAGATGTATGATAGCAGAAATATTTCTCGATCAGATTATATAAATTTTTTGTTACCTCCAAATGAACTCCGGTTAAACTTCGTGAAGCCTGTTCCGCACTTGATGCCATACGTGTCAGGTTAAGAAATGGCAGTAATCACTTTAAATATAAAACCAGCCTGAGTTTCAGCGTAATTAGCGACTGTAATTTCAGGTTGTTACCAGTTGTCACATAAGGCGCC